>DAOTXB010000640.1:0-16912 GCA_034435575.1 Anaerolineae bacterium | reverse complement strand
TGTGCAGATTAGCCTGTACCAAATACTATCCAGAACACGGTTGAGTTCAAGTCCGAATTATCAACGATTTACGTGGGGGGTACCTCCATTTTCGACACTACCCGTTGGACTGCCCGATTGGGCGACTACCGGTGACGGGTGTGTCTCGCAGCGGATTGACCTCTGTGCAAGCCAGAAATCCTCTGGCGTTACTGACGGATTATAGACTTCAGTTGAGGCTTGAATTCTTGCGTACCACAAGACCGAGTATACAGGTGACGGAAAATTCTGATCGCGTCTCAACCGCCTCAACCTGTGATATTGTGTCGCCTGAAACAGTTTCGGTAGTATGAAACATGGATTAAGTTCAATTCGTGTCTACCGGTATTTGGGGAAAGAAATGATCCTCCATAGCCGCACAAAGCATATGGTAGATCGGAAGATGCAGTTCCTGAATCTCAACAGTAGTCTCAGCTGGAACACAGACGGGAACATCAGCGATGGATTTTAGTCGCCCACCTTGCTTACCGATCAAGCCGATGGTTTTCAAGCCCATTGCACGCGCTGTGACCATTGCATAGACAACATTCTGCGAATTGCCCGAGGTTGAAATACCAATCAGGAGATCACCAGAGCGTCCGTAAGCATAAACCTGCTGGGCGAAGACCATATCTGAACTGACATCATTCGCAATGGCAGAAATCAAAGCATTTTGGCTCGTTAGGGTGATTGCAGGTAGTGCTCCTTGTAGTTGCGAAGCAATCGAATGTCCGTGAGGTTGCTCCAATAATGTCTGCTCAAGCCATTTAGCAATCGGTCTCTGCCGACGAAACGCTTTCACCAGTTCCCCTACAATATGATCACAGTCAGCGGCGCTCCCACCGTTTCCACATAGGAGAACTTTGCGACCATGTGCAAAACAGAACTCCAGACTGTGGTAGGCGGCTAGGATATCCGGCTTACAAACCTCAAGCGATGGATAACGTCGAATAAGCTGGTGGAGATGTTCATCAACGGTCATTCTGATTTTTCTTCCCGTGCTAAGATAGAAACAGACACGGTAGCGTAGTCTCCAATCTCTTCACCTAGCGCGGCGGGGACTACTTTACAGACCTGGCGCGATGGTGCTAACGCCTCGTTTTCGATCACCTGTTGCATGGCAGGCGCGATGAATGCTTCGCATCGTACATAGACACTCCCGATGATGATGCGTTCTGGGTTTAGAAGGTCAATTAAAGCCGCCAGCGTGTAGCCCAAAAACTTGCCACTTGTAGCAAGAATGTGCCGTGCCAGATGGTCTCCCTGTTGTGCGGCTAATCCAATTTGTTTGGCAGTAATCTGATTGCGATTGGGGATATTGCCTAAGATACCCTGCGGAGTCTGCTTCGCCTCAGCATCTGCCAGCGCTATTCGTGCAAGTCTAGCTAAACCGCTTCCACTGCAATAGGCTTCAACAGAACCTTGCTTACCGTAACCGGTGGGTCCATCATGAGTTAAGCGTATATGACCAACTTCACCTGCTAGCCCATTGGTGCCCCGGTACAGTTTGCCATCCAATATCATGCCTGCGCCAAGACCCGTGCCGAAGGTTAAGAAAATGAGGTTACTGACACCCTTACCTGCGCCAAACTTCCATTCGGCGAGCGCACCTGCGTTGGCATCATTTTCCAATTTTGACGGCACACCAAATTTCTCTTCGAACAGACGAACAATGGGCACGTCGTCCCACCCAGGCAAATTTGGTGGCGAAAGAATCTCTCCTGCTTCACTGTTTAGGGGACCACCACATGTAATCCCGATAGAGACTAACTGGCTCCGGGCTTGATATTGCGTCAAAAGCTGTTGCGCGGCTTCAAACAACTGTGCGACAATCTGTGCCCATGGCTTATCCTTATCGGTGGCAAAGGCAATCCTGTCAACGATGGTTGCGTCCGTTTGTGCAAGCAAGACTGCACACTTGGTACCGCCGATATCAACCCCTATCATGTAATCCATTGTGATGCGACTTTTCTATTGGCAAATTGGCTTAGGAATGTACTCCTCGCCTGCAATGCAATGATTTATATGAGATTATAACGATAACGGTAATCTGGTGGCAAGTTTAGCGGCGTTTTGTACCTATAAAATCTCGTTGTCAAACGCGTTCTGTTTGCTTGCGGATTTCGTTTCACGAAAGAATTATAAACCGCAGAATGGTTTAGTTAGAGAAACTATTCAGGTACGATTACCCTGCTACCATTTCGGCAAAAGTTGACACGAATCTAAGTATATGCTAAGTTTATGCAAACGTTTTTCGTAAATGGTTTTAATGATCGTGAAGAAGCGTGTAACTATCATCGATGTGGCAAAAGCTGCTGGTGTCTCTCCTAGCACAGTATCACGTGTACTGAATAGCAGATCAGGCGATTTGCCGATTAGCGAGTTGACACAAAAACAGGTAGAAACAGCAGCACGCCGTCTCGGTTACGAGGCGAGTGTATTTGCCGCCGCACTACGCACAGACCGTACCGATGTGATCGGCGCGGTTATTCGTGATATACGTGATCCCTTCCTTGCCTTATTGGTTCAAGAAATTCAGGAAGTCGCGTATCAAGCGAAAAAAGAGCTTCTCATCGGTCATGCCAAATACGATATTAAACGTGCGGAGCGCATCTTACGCTTGATGCGTACGCGCCTATTTGATGGTGTTGTCCTACTTGGGGATATGCCCGGAGATAGCATCATCATCAATGAACTTAGCCAATACGGCACTCCATTTGTTACGTTGGCAAGAGGCACAAAAGCCGCAACGCCATCTGTTAATGTGGATGAACAAGCCGGAACGACTATGGCTCTGGAATATTTGCTTGAGCTAGGTCATCGTCGGATTGCCTGTATGGCAAGTTTGGCACTCGCAGGGGTTGGCGAACGCGTCAAGGAATATCAACGTTTCGTCAAAAAGCATGACCTCCCACAATATCCCGAGTATATGCGCACAAGCAAAGTGAATCATGCGGATATTTATCAGGCATTGAGGGAGATGTTTAGCGCGCCAGAAGCACCCACGGCAATCTTCTGTGCATTAGATCGTGTGGCTGTTACTGCCATTGATGCCTGCCGTAGCATGGGATTAGATGTACCTAACGACGTCTCAATCATCGGGTTTGATGACATTGATGACGCGGCATCAACTTATCCCGCACTGACTACGATTAGGCAACCGGCATCCTTGATGGCAGAAACTGCTGTGAAACTGCTGATTGCATATATCGAAACGGATGACCGGAGCGATATTGCGATCAGTGGGCAACGCCACATCCTTCTACCAGAACTTGTCGAACGGGATTCATGCCGACGGGTTGAGTAGGCGGGAGCACACGCAAGAAGTAACGAAATTTTATAAGGAGGTTTACGGATAAATAATTTTTGGCTACTAATGCAAACGTTTTCATAAATTACCAAAGGACTGAAAATGAAAAACTTTACAAAAATTTCTCGTATCTCTCTATTTACTTTAGTACTGCTCCTATTTTCAATTGCACCATTACAGGCACAGGATAGTATCGAGATTGATCTATGGACGTGGACTGCCAATAAATTAGAAGTTTACGAGGGCTGGGTCGAAGAATTTACAAACAATTACGATCAAGATGTGACGATCAATATTAACCTCATACCACGGGCTAACTATGATCAGACGCTCTCCGCCGCGCTTATCAGTGGGGATATTCCAGATATTTGGGAAGCCCTCCCGTTGGGTGAGCCACTGGAATTCTACGAAAATGGATTGAGTTTAGATCTGACACCATTCATTGATGAAGAATGGGCGGAATCACTTTATCCTAGCACAATCGACTATATGACTATTAACGATCAAATTCTCAGCATTTCTCAAGCGACAAACAATGTACAGGCGCTCTATAATGCGGATCGTTTCGAAGAACTAGGAATTGAAGAACCGCAAACAATGGACGAGATGCAAGCGGCAATCGAAACTCTGGAAGAAGCTGGTTACGGTGGGGCAACCTATTGGGCGGCATCAAACGACCATCCTCCCACATTGTTCTTTAATTGGGCACAACAGCTTTACCCAGAAGAATTCGCCGCAGCTAATATGGGCGAAGGCGACTGGAATATCCCTGAATTTGTCGACATTCTGGATCAATTCGCCAGTTACAACGATATCTGGATTGATGGCGTAACTGCCCTCAGCACCGACGAAATGAACTCCCTTTTCGCCAATGGTGATACGTCAGTCTACATCATCGGTAATTGGGTCGTGAATGCTATCCTCGATTTCGAACCTGAATTTGAAATTGGCGTGTTCCCCGTGCCCGCACTTACAGAAGATGATCGCCCTGCGGCGATGGGTAGTCTAGCAGGCACCTGGGTGCTTTCCGCAACCAGTGATCATCAGGAAGTAATCCTTGATTTCGTCCGATTCACCACTATAGAAGGTCAAGACGAAGCAGTAAGTGTAGTGGGTCTGTGTCCAGCAGGTCCCGCCGGTGAAGAAGCCTTATCTAATGCCAACTATGTGACACAATTGCTTTGCGAAGGTCAGGCTGATTCTGTCCCGCGTGACATCTTTAGCCCTGCTGCCCGCGATGCGCTAGCCTCAGGCATTCAGGGTATTCTTACAGGGCGTGCTAGTGGAGAAGATGCACTCCGCGCCGCTGATCGTGTCCGTTAGGGTAAGTTTATAGTGGAATGGGAGAGTTTCGGCTCTCCCGTTCCTTTATCCTGCTCACCAAATAGAAGCTAACTGATTACGAGCACAAATTATGATACTATTTGACCGCATCAGATCTAGTCGCCAACGCGATACTGCCACCACCATCACCCCACCGTGGATTAAGCCGGAAACGTTAGCCGGTTTTGGATTTATCGCCCCTGCGCTGATTCTATTTCTTGTTATTGAAGTATTTGCTATCCCTTATAATTTTTACATGGGTTTTCACGAGTGGAACGGTTTCCGTACACCGGAATGGGTGGGGCTGGAAAACTACCAATTTCTGTTTGAAGATCCGCTCTTCTGGCAAGCCGTAACCAATAACCTGTATGTTGCGCTTGGTTCGCTGACGATCATGATGGGGCTGGCATTATTTATCGCGATCATCCTTGACAGTGGTATCCCGTTCGCCGGTGTATTTCGTGGCATGGTATTTTTGCCGGTCATTACACCTGCTGTTGTCGTTGGGCTAGCATGGACGCGTGTACTAAGCGTGCAAAATGGCTTGCTCAACCAGACGCTTGACGTGATTGGGCTTGGTGCATTGAAATCCGATTGGTTGGGCGACCCATCACTGGCGATGTACTCTGTTATCGCCGTGTTTATCTGGCGATGGGTAGGTTACGGTGTCATTCTATTCGGTGCGGCGCTACTTGATATCGACGAAGACTTGAAAGACGCCGCCGCCATTGATGGGGCGAACACATTCCAGACGGTGCGGTTCATCGTCTTACCACTGTTACGACCCATCATCCTGATTATGGCGATCTGGTACTTTATTTTGAGCATCCGTGTATTTACGTTGGTGTTTATCCTGACCAACGGCGGGCCCTACAATGCCTCAGAAGTCATCAATACATATCTTTACAAGGCGGTCTTCACTTACTCTGATATTGGTCTGGGGAGCGCGATGGCGAACCTGGTGATGCTGTCCCTCATCCTGATTGGTGTTGTTCGCGCCTACTTTAACCGGCGCTTTCGACTGGATTAGGGTTGAGATGATGCTGCCCTGTTCAACCTGCGAAAATATAGTGATTTAGGAAGCCTGATTATGAGATGGAAAGAAATTCCATTCCCGATTAAAGTAGTGGCGGTCATCATTCTGTTGCTCCTCACTTTTATGACCCTGGCACCGTTCATGTACTTTCTTTCGTTGTCGGTGTCGAATTTTGAGGATACATATGAAATCTTTCTCTTACCAAGATCGTTCACATTGGAAAATTATGTCACCGCGTGGAATGAGGTAAATCTCGGTATTCACTTGCGCAACAGCCTGTATATAACCTTCTCAGCACTCTTGTTGAATCTCGGAGTTGGTTCATTGGCGGCATATGCGTTGGCACGGTTTAGATTTCCACTGAGAGAACCCATTTATAATTTGTTCATCGCAGGGTTGATTCTCTCCGCCGAGGTGTTGCTGGTACCGCTGTTTTTGAACACACGCCAGCTGGGTATCACCAACGAACCGTATACCTTACCCATTGTGTACGCGACAATCGGATTACCTTTAACGATCTTCATTCTGCGGGCATTTTTTGAATCGCTCCCCGGTGAGATTATGGACGCGGCACGAACCGATGGTTGTAATCTATGGCAGTCGTTCTTTTATATCGCACTGCCCCTTAGTCGCTCAGGATTGTTAACGGTTGGGCTGTTCCAATTTGTGTTCTTCTGGGATGAGTTCACACTATCCTATACGCTAGTGAGTGACCCGGATCTACGCCCCCTGAGTTCTGGTCTTGCCAAGCTCTATGGCGAGTACTTTATTGATTATCCGGTGCTTGCGGCATCGTTAGTCTTCACGGTTATTCCGGTGCTTATTGTGTACATTCTCACCCAGAAGCAATTGTTACGCGGGATGACGATGGGAGCAGTAAAGTAATGGACGGTGTCGAGATTGGCTTTGTGACAAATTGTCTCGGTCAAACAACCATTCATGATGCCATTTCGATGGCACACAATGTTGGACTCGGTTGTTTGGAAATTGGTCCATCGGTACAGCGTGATTTACCCGCGTGGAAGTCTGCTAAAGCGAATGAAAATATCCGGTTTCATTCGCTGATTTACGCGCGTAATTTCCTCACAACGAATGAAACACTGCACTCAGAATATCAGCAAGAAATGCGACGGTTGCTGGATATTGCGATGTTGTTGGACATTCCACAAATAACCATGTCAACCGGTATATTATCCCGGCACACGTTGCAGGAAAACATAAATGCTACGCTGGACTTCTGGTGCCCGTTTTTTGAAGAAGGTGCCAGCGCTAATGTCCGGTTTGCGCTTGAATTTTGCCCGACAAGTGGCAATTTTGCGCTTGGACCAGTGGCATGGCGTGCGCTCTTTGACGCAACGCAGGCACATCCAAATTTTGGGCTAAATTATGACCCGTCACACCTCCTGTGGCAGATGATCGACCCGTATGCCCCAGTCGCAGAATTTATGCCTCACATCTTCAGTGCCCATGCCAAAGATACGCATATTGATAGGGCGTTACTTGCAGAGCATGGCACAATCACAGCATATAAATATGAACAGGTGGCACCACACGGTGTTGTTGAAGCACGTGACCCGTGGTGGGAATTTCGTATTCCGGGAGAAGGTGATCTGGACTGGTCGCGTTTTTTGGGTGAGTTGCTCACAGCAGGTTTCAACGGCGCTATCTTAATCGAATTAGAAGCTCCTGCTTATACAGGCAATAGTGCACAGGTGATGGATGGTCTTAAGCGAAGTCTCGCCCATCTTCAATCATCATTGCAAGAAATGTATCAAGCAAGCTAACTACGAAAGGTCCGTTCTCGTGAACACAAAAATTGGTGTCGGCGTGCTTGGATATGGATTAGCCGGACGATATTTCCATGTACCATTCATTAAGGAATCACCAGATTTTGAACTGCGTGCGGTGGCGACATCCCGCACTGAGGCGACGAAAGCGTTACCGGAAGTACGCATTACGGATGCTGAACATATCTTTGAAGCGGATGATATTGATCTGATCGTTGTGGCGACACCACACCGTCTACATGTTCCTCAAACGTTAAAAGCGCTTTCGCGGGGCAAGCACGTGGTTGTGGAAAAACCTGTCGCCATTCACACAGAGGATGTTCAGCAACTTAAGCGTGCCACTCAGGACGCAGGGCGTTATGTCATCCCCTTTCAAAATCGCCGCTGGGATGGTGACTTCATCGCAGTGAAACAACTCGTACAAAGTGGCACATTGGGAAAAATCCATCATTTTGAAAGCCATTGGCACATGTTTCGCCCACAGCCACGTGGTGTATGGCGTGATGCACCGGATGAACTCGGCGGTATCCTCAATGATATTGGACCACACCTGATTGATCAGACCTTGCAGTTATTTGGTAAGCCGGAGCGTGTTTATGGACACGTGATGATTCACCGCGAAAATTGCACGGTTGATGATGCCTTTCGGATTCAGTTTTACTACCCTGATGGGTTGTATGTGCTACTTGAAACGGATGTACTCAACGGGTTAACCGTACCACGATTCACGCTACGTGGTACTAACGGTACATTTGAAAAAAATAATGCGGATCCACAGGAATCGATGTTGCGCGGCTCAATTGCGCCGGATGATCCACAGTGGGGTACGCAAACGGAGACAGCGGATATCGTCACGGGTGGGGCAAATGGTCTCCATATTCGTGGCACGATGACCATCCCTGCGGGTGATTATCGTCATTATTGGCGCGCGGTTGCACGGGCAATTGCAGGCGAGGGGCTACCGCCCGTTACGCTGGATAATGTGCTCAACCAGATACAAATTCTGGAAGCGGTGCGTCAATCCAATGACCGTGGTGTGCCAGTGACGCTGGAGGCATCATGACGACGATACGGGCAAAATATGCTGTAGTGCCGGATGAATTACAGGTTACGCTGGAGGAAGAAACGCTTGACCTGAATGCGATCCCACCTCATGGGGTACTCGTCAAAGCTGAGACAACAGTCATTAGCGCGGGTACAGAATTAGCGATTTACTCTGCGCTTGCCCCGGGTGTGCGTGATCCACAAAGCTGGAATTCTTACCCTTATCATCCGGGTTATGGGCTAGTAGGACAGGTGATTGCTACTGGTTCCGCTGTTGATCGTGTGGTACAGGGCGACCGTGTGTTTTGTTTTGGTCAACATGCTAGTTATCAAATCTACAACATGGAGTCCGGTAAGGCGGTGCGTTCCATCTTCAAAGTAAGTGATGATCTCGCCGCTGAACAACTTGTGATACTACGCATGGCGATGGTCGCCATTCATGCCTCTCAGCTTACACACTGCAACCCGCGTGATACAGTTGCGGTCTTTGGCTTGGGCATCGTCGGCAATTTAGCCGCCCAACTCTATAAACAGGCTGGATTGCGCGTCATCGGTGTTGATCCGGTAAAATCCCGTTGTGACATTGCCCGTCAGGTCGGCATTGATCTGGTAGTGGATGTCCCACCGGAACATCAGGTAGAAGCTATCCGTGGACTTACAGGGGGGCGCGGGGCAGAGGTAACGTGTGAAGCTGTGGGGCATAGTGCTGTCATCAATACGAGTATTACAGCCTGTGCCGATTTTGGACAGGTGATCTTGCTTGGTTCGCCACGCGCACCATATCAGGCAGATATGACACCCGCCTTCCGCGATATTCACTTGCGCTGGCTGACTGTGCGCGGTGCGCTGGAATGGCGCTTGCCACCCTATAATGCACCGGGCATTATGCACTCGGTTGAATCCAATCTAAAGCGATTGATTGGTATGTTGAGGGATGGCGAATTAAACGTTGATGCCGTCACCAGCCACATTATTCGCCCGGAGGAATTACCATCCGCCTATCACGGGTTATTAAATCATAAGGACGCCTATCTCGGTACTGTGATTGATTGGCGTGAAGAAACTGACTACGGAGTATGACACATCATGCCGGTTAGATTATCTGACACTTTTCAATTTACTGCGGAGCAGAGGTTGCGCCTTAGCGATATGCTCACCGCGCTAATTAACCAGGAAAAATCACAGGTGATTGTGCCCGCACAGAGCGCATCGACCGGTTACTGGTTCGGCGGGGGCAACCTTATCGAAACACCGGATGGCACCATCTGGATCACCGGACGTTATCGTAATTTTGGTGATTCCCGCACCGGCTTGGGCGCAGGTCAGCGTGGGTTAGAATGTGCGATTTTTAAATCCACAGATCGCGGGAAAACCTTTGAGCAGGCGCTCAGTTTTACTAAAGCAGATCTCAGTCACCATGGGCGCAACGTGATTTCCATCGAAGGCACAGCATTACACATCATGCAGGATGGCACAATTGAACTGTTTATCTCCAGTGAAAAAGATGTACCCTATCCAGCGGGTTTGGAATCCTTCCAGAAACAGGGAACGGGTGTATGGTCAATTGACCGCATTCATGGCGCAACGGTAGAGAGCTTATCCGTCACTACGATGGAAACAATACTGGAAAATATCGATCGTCCGGAATATCTACACGTGAAAGACCCTGTAGTGTTCGACACACAAGATCACGATACCGCGTTGATCTTTTGCACACATCCGTTTACATGGGCATCCACAAATTCTGGTATGAGTGTGCGCAACGCCAGCGAGTCAAAATTTGGATCCATTGATTGGGAAGTGGTGACTCGAGGCGCCGCATGGGATATTGCCGCCACACGAATTACCAACCGGTTAGCGATACCACAGGTTGGTGTTTTTGCTGACGCACCGGAGGCGTATGTATATTTTTATGATGGCGCGGAATGCCTGCGCCGCCTTGATGAAAACCCTAATGCAAGCAGTCGCCCACGCGGGTATTCCTGCGAAGAAATCGGCGGTGCTTTCTTAGGGTCTGCCTTGCCCACGCCAAATATGCAACGGCTTTCGCTCATAGCGCCGCTATTTATTTCGCCCTATGGCACCGGCTCTAGCAGATATGTCTCTACATTGGTTATAGAGGAGGGCATTCTCGCGACGTGGCAACAATCGCAGACCGACGAATCACAACCCTTAGTCAGCCATCTGCTACCATATGCCGAAGTATCACGATTGCTGAACTGTTGAAATGCACACGATTGCCATCGGTATCACATTTGGGATAGCGGCTTTCGTTCATACCACAGCCGGGTTTGGTTCTGCGCTGATCGCGATGGCAATACTTGTCCCGTTAATCGGGTTGTCTGTCGCCGCGCCACTGGTTGCGATCATTGCTCTTCCCTTGCAACTGATGATTATTCTGCGTTATCGGGAAAGATTATCGTTCAAAGCACTACGGACCATCGTTATTGCGCTTATGATCGGCACGTTAATTGGTATAAGCGGCATAAGTTGGATCGATGAAGATATATTATTGACGTGCCTTGGCTTGTTTATTCTTGCTTATGTCGTGTATACCGCGTTCGGTAAGCACCAACTTGTACTCGGCGAGCAAAACCGCTGGTCACTTTTGTTTGGTGTTGCTTCCGGCGTTCTAAACGGCGCGTACAACTCTGGTGGACCAATCATCGTGGTGTATTACAAATCGCGCGGGCATATGCCGGATGAATTTCGGGTCAACGTACAAAGCACCTTTATCGTCGCAACCTTTTTCGTGATTTTGATTCACCTGCTTCACGGAAATATCACCGGAGAAGTGGTGAGCTATTACGGTTCTTCGTTCATTGGTATGGTCATTGGTTTCGGGTCAGGTATGGTGGTTTCACGATACATCATGCCTGTCGTATTTCATTGGTTAGTATTGGGGTTGCTTGCGATACTCGGTTTACAACTCTTGCTACCTAACCTTTAAGGACACACTTATGTTTAGAGAAAACCTATTAAATAAAGAACAGTTTACACTCTCTACAGCAACAGTAATCAATGGCAAATCTGCCGTAGAGCCTGATATTTGCCTTACACAAGCCGGTGGCTGGCTTATTTGGGTACAGCAAAGTTTTAGCGGTGATGGCGTTTACGCACGTTCTTTCAGCGACGTCGGTTTTGGAGACATTATCCAGTGGAGTACGCGAACTGGTATTGAATATCAACCCGCGATCGCTACCTTACCGGATGACTCTATCGTTGGTGTGCATTCAGCTAAGAGAGATAATCGATACCAACTCATTGCTCGTGTGCTGAAAAATGATGCATTATCACAGGAGTATGTCCTGTTTGAGAACGAGGACGGTATTTTTCGCCCATGCCTTCTGGTGGCGGACAAAGCGATCTGGCTGGTTTTTGAGGTCACTGTCGGGGAGTCAGTTCATCTAATGATGATGACTTGTTCGACGGATGATATTGCCAGTTGGAACAATGCACAAGCCTTACAGCAGGGATGGTGCAATCGGGCAACAATGGCATCAACCGCTGATGGCGCCGTCTGGTGTGCGTATGATGCCTATGAGGCTGGTCAGTATCATGTCTATCTGCAACGTCTTGATCGTCAGGAAGACCGCATCAAAATATCTTCCGGCGATTACCAGAACCTACACCCTGCACTGGCTAGCACCGCGGATGGAAAGCTCTGGATCGCCTATGCGACAAATTTCGACGTTGCGCGCCGTGATCGCTGGTGGCTGACAAAGTGGAATGTGATTCGTTGTTATGATGGTCATTCAGTCTATGATCTCCCTGCGCAACCCGAACATGATGTTTATAACGAAGACTCCTTCCAGGGTTGGGAATTTCCAGCACTGATCGCCGGGCGCTCTGGTGAACTGTGGCTGTTGGGTCAGTCTGCGCACACGCTTTACATGGCATCGTGCGATTCCGGCGGGTGGTCAGATTTGTACAATATCTCAGAAAAACACTGGGGAAGCTGGAAGCCACGTATTCGTATTGCGGGTGATGGCACGTATTATGTGGTTTCAATGGGGTTACAGGGCGCACAGATTCACCGTTTGGATATTCGGGAAGCCAGTGGATCGCCGCCACTTCTGCGTACACATTCACCGCTTTCGGCAAAAGAGCTTCATGCTACACGCCCACACCCGACTTTGCAAACGGCAGACGGTAAAACACTCCATTACTATTTTGGTGATTTACACTGTCATTCAGTTTATGGAGATGCGATCAACGATGTGGACGAAATTTTACACCGTTATCGTGATGCCTACGGCTATGATTTTGCCTGTTTAACGGAACACGACTATCTCGATGGTATTACACTCTCGGATTCAGAACTCAACATGATCTGGAATACTGCTCGTCGGCTTAGTGAAGCCGGTAAATTCATTGCGATGTATGGGTATGAGTGGACATCTCCGGCAATTGCAGAGCATGTCACTGAGGGGGCAGTCGTTGGTGAGGGACATCGCCATGTCATCTACTCGGATGATACCGGTGCGCTTGTAAATTATGGCGACCCTAATGCCAACACTGGCGCAAAATTGCTCCAACGATTGAATGGTCAACGTGCATTGGTCATCCCACACCACACATCATGGTCGGGCACAGATTGGGATGCACATGATCCTGAATTACAACGTGTTGTTGAAATTTGCTCGACACATGGGCGTTTTGAACATTCGGGAAATCTACCTATCGGGTATCGTCGTGATCATATCCATCCACACAAATTTGTGCTGGATGCGCTTGATCGCGGTTACCGCCTGGGATTCGTAGGCGGTAGTGATAGCCATGGATTGCGCTGGCATGCCACAGAACCGGAAGGGCGCGATAGCTTCGTCCCTGCGGGTACACGCGTTGGCTGGAAGGAAGACCCGTTCCGCACAGGTATGACGGTGGTTCTTGCCCCAGAACTGACGAGAGAAGCGCTTTTCAATGGACTATCTCAACGATGCTGTTATGCGACCACTGGCGAGTTCATCGTGTTGGATTTTCGTGTGAATAACACATTGATGGGCAGTGAAGTGCATACTGTAACTGCACCACATATTAGCGTATCGGTGCAGGGAAGCGCCCCACTCCATACGGTGGAGGTCATTCGCTCCGGTCAGGTGTTTAGCAGTGTGCATTTAGGTGCAGATAAAAACATCGCGTCACTTCAATTTGAGTTCGATGATAACATCATCATTCCGCAAGAAACCCACTATTATTATCTGCGCGTGTTGCAAGCCGATGGTAATATGGCGTGGAGTAGTCCGATCTGGGTGACTTTTGAGCATTAGAGCGACAGGGGAACAGTATCATGATAAGTATGAGTGAGTATTTCAACCAGCTACATACCGCCTTACAGACCATAGTGCCTGCGGACATGGAAGCATCGCTGGCACTGCTTGAGCATGCTTACCGGCAAGATCAGGCGATTTTCGTGGCGGGCAATGGGCAAAGTGCCACCACCGCCGATGCTTTCGCACTTGATCTTACCAAGCAAACCGTTGGAAACTCGACAATACGCCGCTTCCGTGTGCTTTCACTTTCGGCGAATAACGCCGCGGTGACCGCGTGGGCAAACGATACTAATTACGCATCCATTTTTGTCGAGCAACTTCGCAGTCATTTCTGTGAAGGGGATGTGTTGATTGTATTTAGCGCGAGTGGTAATTCCCCGAATGTCGTCGCGGCGGCACAATGGATACGCAATCATAAGGGCTATGTCATCGCTCTGACTGGCTTTCAAGGGGGGAAATTGCGCGAACTTGCAGATGTGTGTGTGCATGTGGATGTAGCGGATTATGGACATGCGGAAACCGCGCATATTGCAATTACACATTATTGGGTGGATTGTTTTAAGCAGAAACTGATCTCAATTCATACTACATAGCCAGGAGAGATCTTCTGTGTTGAAGGGTAATGTACTCGCAATTGATATTGGAGGCACGAAGGTCGCCGTTGGCGTGGTTGATTTAACGACATTAACCGTTCTCAGCAACATTACTGCGCCAACACCCGCCGAGCAGGGAGGTCACGCCGTTTATCAGACAGTTTTAGGCATGTGTCAGCAATTACCCGAACTTTCCACCATTACGGCAATCGGGGTGTGTTTCGGCGGACCGGTTAATCGTAACCGAGTGATGCACTCAAACCATGTTGTTGGATGGGACAACGTTTCTTTAGAAGCGCGCTTAAAACAGGATATCGCGCCTATCCCTGTGCGTATTATCAATGATGCGAACGCCATCGCCTTGCTTGAATGGACTCAGCAAGCGACTGCACAATCGCTATTCTATCTGACCGTTAGTACAGGCATTGGTGGTGGTTTTGTCATTGACCATAAAATTGTCGAAGGGCGTAATGGCATGGCAGGTGAAATTGGTCATCTCATTCTTGAGGCTGAGGGTCCACGGTGTAGTTGTGGTAATCACGGTTGTCTTGAAGCACTCGCCGCCGGACCCGCGATCAGTAAAGCCTATGAAGTGCTGACCGGTAAATTTGTGAGCGCACGAGACATTGCGGGACTTGCCCAAAAAGACGATGCCGATGCGATACATGTGTTGCAATCGTCAGGGAGGTATGTGGGACGAGCCATCGCCGCACTTAATGTTATTCTGGATCTCGATCAAGTGGTAATCGGTGGTGGTGTATCGCGCTCAGGAAAGCACTGGTGGGATGCACTAAACGCGCAGGTACAGGCAAACACCCTTGCGTGGGGTCAACCACCTGCCATCCGAGCATCCACATTCGGCGAGCTTGAAGGCGTACTTGCAGGGGCAATAGCAACAACATATGCGCGATAGTATGCGCACCTCATCAGTTTAATCGCACAAAAATAGTTTTTATTATTAAAATTAATTACGGATAAAGGATGGTTGGGAGTGTCCAGCCCCGGGATTATGTACCAGTGTGTTGCTTAATCTGTTGTCGTTGGGTGAAAGTCTGCTACTCTCGCCCGAAATAGACATCAGCAGGAGTCACATTATCCAACGATTTATGATACTGTCTGGTACTTAAAAGCACACAAAATGAGTAATCGCTTGTTCTGAATCCGTCGGTATGTAGTAGCTCTACAATGCCATTTGTGGAAAACATGTCAAAACATACCAAAATCTCGTCGAAAAAACCACTGATTCCTGCCTAAAACCATCAGTTTCGACCAGATTCTTAGCTAATTTCTGATAAATTTGCTAAGCGGCATTGTAGAGGCAGTTGACTAACTTGACAATCAATTTCATCGAGCGGTGATAGCGTTAGATTTTGCCCTGTGTTTGCGGATAGTAAGATGCTCCGCGCACATGCGTCATCGTGTATTTGGCCAGAAATCACTTCAAGGCATCCGAAATGAAAGTAGGTCTATTATCGGATAACAGACCTGGACAATATTTGACTTTAATGTGAGTGATGCGAGTTTTTATCATCGCTAAGTTCAGTGTTTCCTCGACATTTGTGCTCCCCATCAGCTGAACAATTCAAGTGGGAAGTCGTGCAGAGTTCAAAAATTATTGTTAGGAAGAATGTAAGATCAAATAGCGCAATGTAGAATGGACGCTTGATCACCCAGCGTCAGCGAAACCTAGTGCGATTCACGCACTTCGACGATGAAGTGATTGTTACGATGAATGAGGCGGTGTGCGGGTAATTCACCGTCTGCGGATTTTCTGCCATGCTCACAAATAAATATCTTTCTTTTAACCCCTATAGTCCATAAACTTTTTGTCCGTTTTTTACGCCTCCATCGCCAGCGCCACGAGGTACGATTCACGCGCATCAATGAAGCGATAATCCGACTCGCGCCGGATCACTCGCTGACCGACGTGGGTTTGCTGTGTGTTCGTTTGCAAGTCATACGGCTCGAAAATAGTAACGTTATGTCTACGTCCGATGTGGAAATATCTGCGCCGGAACACATCGCTATTGGATCGGCTCACTTTGCGTAAATAGTCGCTACACGCTTTGATCGGCATGACATTTTGTCCACGTTTATGCGTAAAATACAGCTTACCAGAAACGGGCAACGCGGCATCCCCTAAATCACCACGCTGTTCGGCTTGCGTTATCTCACGTTGTACTGCTTTGCGGACTTTCTTTGCTTTTCCTGTGCGCGGATGTTGCGCTAGATCACCGGTGACGGTGTAGGTGTTCGGCAATCGCCAAGATGACGCATACGTTCCGTCGCGGTTGAGTGTCAGATAGGCATGAGACGGCACATTGTCAATGGATGTATTGTTTTGTTGCGCGTAATTCGCTTGCTTGCGAATCTTCGCGAGTTCTTCCCACTTGAGCAACGTCGGAATCGATACATTCCACAGGGCGCATAGCATGTCACGACTGATCGTGATGCCCTCACGCTCTTGATCTTTGGTGGACATCCACGCGCTGTACAAATTCGCAGATGCTTCGCCGATACTACCGGAT
>DAOTXB010000639.1:0-10633 GCA_034435575.1 Anaerolineae bacterium | reverse complement strand
GCCTTTGCCTTCGGATTTTTCACACTTTTGACGCTGGGTGGCGCATTTGGTGTAGTGCTGAACCGCAATCTGGTGCGTGGCGCAGTCTGGCTGGTCGTGAGTTTATTTGGCGTAGCTGGATTTTTCGTACTGTTGAGCGCACCGTTTCTGGCGGCAGTACAGATACTCGTTTATATCGGCGCGATTGGTATTTTGTTCACCTTCGCAGTGATGCTCACCCGTAGTATGACAAACCTGACGGAACGCTTTAACTCCCAATGGTGGTTAGGCGCACTTGTTGGTGTATTTTCCTTCGTCTTCCTGCTGGTTGCAGTCATTGAGCCAGTATTTGGTGAGGTGACCGAACCGGCATCAGACATGGTGGCGACAACGGTTGACCTCGGTATTGCGTTGGTCGATGGTAATCAGTATGTGTTGCCATTTGAGGTTGCGTCGCTGTTGTTGACGGCGGCGATGATCGGCGCGATTGTTATTGCCCGCGAAGATGATTAGTTAGCACACGAAAAGGACGATTTTTATGGTTCCATTGTGGTTATATCTGGCAGTCGCCGCCGCATTGTTCAGCATTGGTCTGTTCGGTGTGTTGACGCGTAAGAACGCGGTCGCGGTGCTGATGAGCATTGAGTTGATGCTCAACGCGGTCAACATTAACCTTGTCGCGTTCTGGCGGTTCCAAACACCGCTTAATATGAGTGGGCAAGCGTTCGCCGCCTTCGTCTTCGTTGTGGCGGCGGCAGAAGCGGCAGTTGGTCTGGCAATTATTATTGCTGTGTACCGTAATCGTCGCTCTGTGGCTGTTGAAGACATTGACATGCTCAGATGGTAACGGTAGCGATGGTTAGCGGCGCAAAGGAATTTGCAATATGGATTTAAATAACATCAATACATTGCCCTGGCTCATTCCGATTGGTCCATTGCTGGCGTTTGTGATCATTACATTAATCACGAACAAAAGCCGGATGGTGAGGGCAGATGATTCACATGAATATGGTGGGCATCATCCCGATTATGATGGTATGGAAGTGCCGGTTGTGGCTCCGTGGAGCCGTGTGGCGAGTATCGTCGTCGGTATTTCGGGGATTGTTGCCGCCTGGTTGATTAGCCTCAGAGTATTTTTTGAGGCAATTGCCATCGATCAATTTGGTAAAGATGACAAAATCTTCGCCGACAGTATCGAATGGCTTTCTAATGGTTTTGACGTTTTCCGCATGGGGGTGTTGGTAGACCCGTTGACGGCGGTGATGTTGTTTATGGTACCGTTGGCGGTGTTGTGTATCTTCACCTATAGCATCGGTTACATGGCACATGACCCGCGTCAAGCGCGTTTCTTCAGCCTAATTTCTTTATTTGCGGGTGCGATGCTCACGCTGGTAGTGGCGGATAATTTATTACTGTTGTTCGTTGGTTGGGAAGTGATGGGTCTGTGTAGTTACATGCTCATTGGTTTCTGGTTCGAGAAGAAAAGTGCTTACAACGCCGCGATTAAGGCGTTTACGGTCACGCGTGTGGCAGATGTGATAATGCTTCTCGGTATCGCTTATCTGTACTTTATAAGTTTCGAGTTTTACGGCTTTGGTACGTTGAACTTCCGCGATGTACTGTATAACCATGAATTCTTAGAATATGCCGCCGGACAAAGCGCCATCATTCTGGGTGGCTTTGGTCTGAGTGCATCGGCGGTCATCGGTATTTTCTTGATTATCGGTACAGTCGGTAAATCCGCGCAGTTTCCGCTTCATGTCTGGTTGCCGGACGCGATGGAAGGTCCGACACCGGTTAGCGCGATGATCCACGCGGCGGCGATGGTTTCCGCTGGTGTGTATGCGGTTATTCGTATGTATCCGCTGTTTGAAGCTGGTGGGCATGTGCATGACGGAGACTTTACCGCGCCATTGTTGTTTATGGCACTCGTTGGTAGTTTCACGGCATTGTTTGCCGCGACGATGGGTGTGGTTCAACGCGATGTGAAAGGTGTGCTGGCGTACTCGACGATCTCACAGCTTGGCTTTATGGTTGCCGCATTGGGGATTGGCGCATATGTTGCTGCATTCTTCCACTTGATTACACATGCTTTCTTCAAAGCCCTGTTGTTTATGGCTTCGGGGTCAGTAATCCACGCGATGGAACATGGTGAACATCATGTACATGAGCATCATCATGAACATCACGACGAACACCATGAAGATGCCAGTGTGGGCGATGAACACGGCGAACATGATGCCCACGATGACCATGCCCATGAAGACGCGCACGGTCACTTTGATCCGCAAGATATGATGAATATGGGCGGTTTAAAGCACAAGATTCCGGTAACTTACTACGCCTTCCTTGCTGGTGGGTTGTCGCTCGCAGGTTTCCCGTTAATTACGGCGGGTTTCTGGTCGAAGGATGAAATTCTGGCTGATGGCTGGTTCGTGTTTACTGAAACAGGTTCTGGTCCACACATTTTCGTCTTCCTGATGCTTGCGATTGCGGCATTCTTGACCGCGTTCTACACCATGCGTCAAATAGGTCTAACCTTTGAGGGTAAGGCGCGTACAGAAGAAGCCGAACACGCTGGGTTGGGTGGTGCGAACAATATCGTCAGCCAGACGATGCAAGCGCCGCTGATCTTGCTAGCGTTCTTCGCGCTGTTCGCGGGTTTTGTCGGTGTGCCACCAGATTTTCCAATTTTTGGTGCTATTTTCGCACCGGAAGTCAACCCATTCTTTGACTTTACAAAATATACATTACTGGTCGAAATTCAACCTGCAAAGCCAGATTTTAGCTTGATACCCGTATTCACCTCATTTGCTGTGGCGCTGGGTGGGTTGTATGTTGGCTGGTTGATCTATTGGCGCAAGCCACTGGAAGCGGGCGATGAAGACCCGATCAAACAACCACTTGGTTCACTGTATACCCTGTGGGAGAACAAATACTACTTCGATGAGCTTTATGGCATTGTTTTCGTGAAGCCAGCGCAATGGTTCTCGCGGGTGGTCGTCGGTGAATTTATGGATAGAGGCGTAATTGATGGATTGATCCATCTGGTGGCGCGTGTGTTCATCTGGATCGGTGACCTGTTCAAAGTTCTTAACCTGTGGTTGATCGACGGCGTGAGCGATGGTATCCCGCAGGCGATTGGTAACTTCGGTGCATGGTTCCGCCGGGTACAAACCGGACGCATTCAGCAATATATTTTGCTGGCGGCGGTAGCGGCAATCATTATTGCGCTGATCTTCGTTGTCTCGACCAATTTGATACAAGCGGCTGGCTAGGGGAGCGGTATGGAATTTGACATTTTAGGCATAAATCCGCTGTCGGTGTTGGTCTTCGGTCCGGGGATCGGCGCCTTCATAGTAGCGGCATTACCCAATAACAAGGTGTTGTCTCGCTGGTTGGCGCTGGCAATTAGCCTTGTGATCGCCGTGATCGCGGTGATTGTATTTGTAGAATATAACAACACGTTTATGGACGACCCGGCAATTGATGCCTTCCAGTTCCAAACACAGGCGGAATGGTTCGACCTGTTGGGGGCAAGCTGGCATCTGGGCATTGATGGCATCAGCGCCGCGATGGTCTTGTTAACGGGTATACTCGTCCCATTGGCGATCTTGATTAGCTGGGAAGTGGAAGATCGTGCGACCATCCATTTAGCGCTTATCCTGTTCTTTGAGATGGGTTTGATGGGTGTGTTTGTGTCGATGGACTTGATGGTATTCTTCCTGTTCTACGAACTCAGCCTCGTGCCGATCTATTTCTTGATCGATCAATGGGGCGGTAAGAACCGGAAATATGCCGCGACTAAGTTCATGATCTATTCGATTGGCGGTACGCTAGGCATGTTGCTCGCGACGCAGTTGATTGGATGGACAGCGGGCACATTTAGTATTCAAGAACTTTCGCAGATTTGGCCCGGCTTTGATGGTGTTGACGGCGCGTTCCTCGGCATCAGCGTGGGGACAGTTAAGGCGCTAGCATTTATCGGCTTTTTGGTCGCGTTCGGCATTAAAGTGCCAATTTGGCCCTTCCATACATGGTTACCTGACGCGCACGGTGAAGCACCGACTGCTGGTTCTATGTTGCTGGCGGGTGTCATGCTCAAGCTGGGGGCGTATGGGTTCATACGGCTGGTTGTGCCCTTCTTCCCGGATGTTTGGATCAGTGAGATCAACTTCCTGGGATTGGAGTTCACGACGGCGGGCGTCTTTGCCTTCCTTGCGATGCTCGGCATTGTGTTGGGCGCGTTTGCCGCGTTCGGGCAAAACGACATCAAACGTCTGGTCGCTTACAGTTCCGTGAACCACATGGGCTTTGTTGCCATTGGTATCGCGGCAATGGCTGTGGCGTATGGACGGGCATGGGAAACGGGCGACATGGAACATATGCAAAGCGGGATTATCGCGGCGAACGGCGCGGTGTTGCAGATGTTTAATCATGGCTTAAGCTCGGCGGCGATGTTCCTCCTTGCAGGGGGCATATACCACAAAACACACACGCGCGATTTGCGCGAATATGGCGGTTTGTGGGTGAAAGCGCCGATTTATGGCGGTATCTTTATCTTTACCAGCATGGCGAGCCTCGGCTTGCCGGGCTTAAACGGCTTCGTGAGTGAGTTCTTAGTAGTACGGGGGACATGGCCCATCTTCACATGGTTGACGGCAATCTCAATGATTGGTCTGTTGTTTACAGGGGCGTACATCCTTAAGGGGATACGCGCGACCTTGCACGGACCGTTCAATATGAAGTGGCGCGATACAGCGCTAGAGATTGAACCGCGTGAAGTGGTGGCGGTTGCCCCGCTGATGATCTTAATGCTAGTGACGGGAATCTTCCCGAACTGGATTTTGCCGATCATCAACGACTCCGTGACCCTCATGATGCAGGGATTAGCAGGATAGGATTGGCTATATGATTGAAACGATTGGTTTTCCGGTACTAAGCGCCATCATTTTCCTGCCGATTGTGATGGCAGTTGTCATCTTGTTTTTGCCATCAGAGCGACGCGATTTGATCCGTGCATTTGCTTTGATGACGGCGGTGGCTTTGCTGGTACTCTCTGGATTAGTATATTTCGCCTATAACGCAGGGGTAGAAGATGTGGTCGATGATCGCAATGCCCTGCAAGAAGGCGTGTTAGATAACCCTGAAAGTATGCTCTTCGGTTTGCAAGATAGCGGCATTGAAGGCACCGCGTACTTTATTCAGGGATTGGCGTTTGAAGAACAATATGACTGGGTGCCGAGTTTGGGCATCAGTTACCATGTCGCTGTCGATGGATTGAATGCGCCGATGGTGTTGCTGACCGGTATGGTCGCTGTCGCTGGTGTGTTGATCTCATGGAACATTGGTGACCGCATACGGGAATTTATGGCATTCTTCCTGCTCCTTGTGGCAGGGGTTTATGGTGTGTTCGTAGCGGTTGATCTATTCTTGCTGTTCTTCTTCTATGAATTGGCGATCTTCCCCATGTACTTGTTGATTGCAGGCTGGGGGTGGGTGCAGTTGCGCGAATATGCCGCGATGAAGTTGACCCTGTTCATCCTCATCGGTTCTGTGATTGCGTTCGTCGGTTGTATTGCGATGGTGATTACCGCGAATACCTTCTTTTTAGGAGAAGGCGCGGGCATCTTGCAACAGGCGATTGATGCAGGTTTGATTGCCGAAGGCACGAACACGTTCAGCTTCGACATTCGAATGTTGACGTTGGCGGCAGAAGGTGGCGCGTTTGATGTGATTGGCTACTTCGGTATCGAATCGCTATCATTTGCAACGTTCTGGTTCCCATTCATCTTCATTGGTTTTGCTGTTCTGGCGGGTGTATTCCCGTTCCACAACTGGTCACCGGATGGACACGTAGCGGCACCTACAGCCGTTTCGATGATCCACGCGGGTGTGTTGATGAAGTTGGGGGCTTATGCCGCATTACGCACAGGTGTACAGCTTATGCCTGAAGGCGCACAGGTGCATCTTCCATGGATTGTCTTCCTAACATTTATCAACGTGGTTTATGGCGCGTTTATCGCCTTTAGACAGCGCGACTTTAAGTACGTTATCGGCTTCTCATCTGTGAGCCATATGGGTCTGGTGAGTATGGGCTGGGCAACAATGAATACCATCGGCATGACCGGTGCCGGTTTACAGATGTTCAGTCACGGTGCGATGACCGCGTTATTCTTCGGTTGTGTGGGGATGGTTTATGACCGCGCACATACCCGTGATATTCCGAGTTTGGGCGGGTTTATTAAAAAGATGCCCTGGGTCGGCTTTGCCTTTATCGTCGGTGGTTTGACGAGTATGGGTATGCCGGGTTTAAGCGGATTTATCGCAGAATTCCCGATCTTCATCGGAATGTTCGCGGCATCTGAGACTGTAACGCTCTCGATTGGCTCGTTTGAACTGACCAATTATTACTCGATACTCGTTGTTATCTCTGCACTCGCGATTGTGATTACAGCGGCGTATGTGCTCCGTGTGACGGGGCAGGTGTTCTTTGGTGACTTTGATGCGGAAAAATATCCTGAAGTGGGTGACATCGCCGTGACAGATCGGGTGATCTTGATCTTGCTCGGCGCACCGCTGATTATTCTTGGTTTGTATCCGCCGATTATGGCACCGATGATCGAGTCCGGTATTCAACCCGTTATTGCATTACTAGGAGGGGCGTAAACCGTGGCGGAATTTGATTATCTCGTAAATTTGCCAGCCATAGCGCCGGAAATTGGGTTAACCATTCTGGCGATTGTGGTGCTGGCATTGGATTTATACTTGCCAGAAAGTCAGCGCAAGAACGTTGCTTATGTAGCGGCGTTTGGTATGGCGGCACTGGCGGTAACGCCGTTCCTGTGGGCACCGGAAACTAACGGGCTGTATTGGGGTGGCATGATACGCCATGATATGCTGGCACAGGTCTTTAAGGTTATGGTGTTGTTGGCGGGGGCGATTACCGCGTTAATTGCCACAAATAGCGAGGATGTGGGGCGAAAAGGCGAGTTTTACCTTATCATTATCGTCTCGACATTAGGCGCGTGTTTGATGAGCGCCGCGGCAGATCTCATTATGGTCTTTGTCGCGCTCGAAACTGTCTCTATCCCGCTGTATATGCTGGCGGCTTTCGGAACACATCAAGATCAACGGTCAACAGAAAGTGGTGTGAAATACTTCCTGTTCGGATCGTTCGCATCTGCGGTGATGCTATATGGCTTTAGCTTACTATATGGCTTTAGCGGTCAAACCAATCTCTACGAAATTGCCGGTTTCCTGGGCAGTGCAGAATTTGGCGATAACGCCATCCCTGTGCTGGTCGCAATGGTGCTCGTATTTGTCGGTTTTGGCTTTAAGATCAGCGCAGTACCATTCCATTTCTGGACACCGGATGTTTATGAAGGCGCACCGACTCCGGTAACGGCATACGTCAGTGTTGCTAGTAAAGCGGCGAGTTTTGCTCTGTTGATTCGTTTCCTTGTCGCGGTCTTCCCGGAAACACTGGTGATTGACGGGCAGGAAATGCACGCGTTTTGGACACAGTTGGTCGCGGCGGTGGCGGTTGTCACCATGACGATTGGTAATGTGCTGGCGCTGGTACAGAAAAACTTTAAGCGTTTATTAGCATATTCGTCAATTGCACAGGCAGGGTATACCCTTATTGGGGTTGCCGCGATTCAGTCGCAAGCGGGTGTGGAGCTTTCTCAAACAGCGGCGGCACAGGGCGTGGCATCTGTGGCGTTTTATATGTTTATGTATACGTTCACCAATTTGCTCGTCTTCGGTGGTATCATCCTGTTCACACAGGCAACCGGGAGCGAAAACATTGCTGACCTTGCGGGGTTGAGCCGACGCAATCCGTGGGTTGCGCTGATGATGACGATTGGCTTGCTCTCTCTGGCGGGTATTCCGCCTGCGGCGGGCTTTTTCGGGAAGTTTTTCCTGTTCAACGCGGCGGTGTCTGCTAGCTTAGAATGGCTGGCAATTATCGGCGTTTTGAACGCAATCATAGCGCTGTATTACTATCTGGTTATCATCAAGGTGATGTATGTTGATCGTAGCGAAGATGATGATAAGCCGATCACCATGAACATGACGACTGCATGGGTTCTGGGTGGTACAACAGTTGCCGTTTTAATCTTAGGTATCATCCCTGCTCAAGTCTTTGATTGGGCAGTTGATGGCGCTGAAGCACTTTTGCTGGCTGTGCTTTAGTGCATGGAATTTGCAAATGGTTTGTGATAAAATTCGCAACGCTTCTGTGGGCGGCTAATGTTTGACAGAAAAACCCCCTTACAGAAGCGGGTGAAAAACTTGGGTCTGGCGGCAGTTGCTGGTCAGGCGGGGTGCGTAACACTGGTTATTGTTTTCGCCGCCTTGTTGCTTGGTTTGTGGTTAGACTCAACTTTGGACCAACGTGGTCCATGCACCTTTGGAATGATTATCCTGAGTGTGCCGTTCAGCTTATTTGCAATGTTGCGGATTGCGCTGGGGGCAATCAGTATGATTGAACCGCCAGCATTTAATGAACTAGACACTGATCCATCTGAACAAAAGGAGGTTTAGTCCTTGTCCACAAACAAGTCTAGATGCAGAAAGGAGACAATGACATGAGCGTAAGAACACGCGGTTTAATCGTGTTTGCCGGTATCCTCTTTGTCGCGGTTGTCTTCTGCGGCATTGTACCTTTCGTGCTTATGCCACAGGCGGGTGTTGGTGTTGCCTTGCCGGTGATTGAGGTTCCGGGCGAAGTTGTTGTAGCGAACTTCTTGCCAGGGTTCAACCTAACAAACACGTTTATTGGTACGATTGCGGCTGATATTATCCTCGTGATTTTTGTCCTGTTGGCGTGGCGTGCGTCACGCGGTTGGACACGTGAAGTTCCTAACCGCTTTCAGGCACTTGTAGAAACCATTGTTGAAGGGTTCTATGGGTTCTGTAAAGGGATCGGTGGTGACCGTTTACGGACAGCACCTTTATTATGGCCCCTTGTAGCAACAATTTTCATCTTCTTGCTAGCGGCGAACTGGATGAAGTTGCTCCCCGGTGTAGAAACTGTGGGTAAGATGCACTGTGCCTACGTTGGTCAAAGTGGCTACGCAATGCACGAAGGATATTGGTCAGATAGCTCGTACTTCCTGTACAACTACGAAGCATTGAATGCAGGTACGTCTCAAACCGAAGAAACCAACCATAGTTGTGAAGATTTTTTCAAGAAAGAATATATCCCGCGTGATGGTTTCAACGGTGCAACAGCCGCAGAAATTGAAGAAATCAACGCGGTTTATCTGGGCTTATTGGCAGAACTCCCCAGTGATGAGGAGCTTGAAGCCGATGCAGTCGCCAGCCTTGCGGCAGATTTAGAAGGCGAGGAACGCACAGAAGCGCTTGAAGATACATTGCATGACCTTGAAGAAGAACGTGCAGAGAAATTTAAAGCATTGTTGGCAGGTTTGTCTGAAGCAGAGGCAGAGCTTGTCGGCGAGGTCACTTATGCACAGGCAAGTCACCACGTAAACGATTACGCTGAAGAGCGTATCGAAAATGCGGAACTTGCTGAAACACATAATGTAACCATCGCGGCTCTTCAAGAAGAGATTCATGAGCTAGAAGACGGCGAAGCGGTTGAAGGTGAAGAAGCAGAGGCTGAAGAGGGCGAAGAAGCCGAATCAGAATCTACCGAAGGCGGAGAAACTGCCTTAGTCGTAGAAAGCTCTGCTGAAGAAAGTGCAGAAGAAGATCATAGTGATATTGAGGCTGAAATCTCTGCATTGGAAGAACAGATCAGTACCCTGGAAGATGAGCGTAACGCGGCACTAACGCAGGTACGCTATCCGGGTGCAACATTGGTGTTCGACCAGGATTTACTCGACTCCAATGCAAAACCGTATATCTTCCACATAACGCCGTTCTTCCGTGGTCCGGCAACAGACCTCAGCTTGACATTTGCATTGGCGATTTTGTCGATTGTGATTGTTCAGGCGTATGGTGTGTGGGCGCTGGGTCCGGCATACTTTGATAAGTTCATCAACATCCCGGCGCTGGGTAACCTCGGCAAAAAACCGCTGGGTGCGATTGATTTTGTGGTTGGTCTTATTGAGATCATCTCTGAAATCGGTAAGATCGTCAGTCTTGCCTTCCGTTTGTTCGGTAACCTGTTCGCGGGTGGTGTGGCGTTGATGGCGGTAGCGTTCTTGGTTGCGTTAATCGTTCCGGGCGTAATTTATGGTCTGGAAATCATTATCGGTGCCGTACAGGCGCTGGTGTTCGCAGTACTAACCTTAGTATTCTCTGTACAGGCGATGGAACATCATGGTGATGACCATGATCACGCTGAAGAGCATCACTAAAGTTATCTATTAACCCTAATGAAAACACTTTACACTCGCTAGAGGAGGCAAAAGAACATGATTGAAGGTAATATCGCAGATGGTTTGAAAGCTGTTGGTGCTGGTCTTGCGATGGTCGGCGCGCTGGGTCCTGGTATTGGTATTGGTCTGTTGGCACAAGGTGCAATGCAAGCAATCGGGCGTAACCCGGATGCCGCTGGTACGATCCAGACAAACATGATCCTCGCGATTGTGTTCACGGAAGCGATTGCTATTTATGCGCTCGTGGTCGCCCTTCTGATCGTCTTCGTACTTTAATCGGGAGGAGATTCAGGAATGCG
>DAOTXB010000638.1:0-7347 GCA_034435575.1 Anaerolineae bacterium | reverse complement strand
TGGGGGTGGGGCACGTATTCCAGATATTATGGGCGCAACCGGAATGATGAGCATGACCTATCCTGTGGACGGGGAAGCACGGAATCGGTTTGTGCCACAAATCGCCACAATTATGGGGGAATGTTATGGTGGTCCCACCTGGACAGCGTCCGTATCTGACATTGTGATTCAGGTCAAAGGGGCGATCATGGCAGTTGCGGGTCCTGCTATCTTGCAAATTGCAACTGGAGAGCGCACATCGGCTGAGGTGTTGGGTGGGTGGGAACATCATGCACATAATACCGGACTGGTAGATTTGTTTGCAGAAGATGATGAACATTGTTTGCAACAAGTGCGTGATGTGCTGAGCTATTTCCCGTCCAATGCAGATCAACTACCACCAGTGATGCCACAAATAGCACATGATGGAAATATTCAACAGGATGAGATGCTTGAGCTTGTACCCGTTGATCCCAAAGCGGTTTATGATATGCGCCATGTGATTGACTTAGTAGCTGATTCCGGGAGTGTTCTGGAACTTAAGCCATTTTACGATGGCAGTTTGATTACATCCCTTGCGCGTTTGGATGGGCATGTTGTCGGTATATTGGCAAACAACCCGCTGGTAAACGTGGGAGCGATGGGTCCGGGTGCTTGTGAGAAGGCAATCTCATTTATCTGCTTATGTGACTCTTTCCACATTCCACTGGTGTTCCTACACGATACACCGGGTTTCTTTGTTGGCAAATTTGCGGAAGATCGTAAAATGCCACAGAAAATCATGGCATATATTCAAGCATTACAAGCGAGTACTGTACCTCGGGTATCTGTGATTATGAGAAAGTCTTATGGTATGGCGCATTGCAACATGGTTGGTGGCAATATGGGCGCAGACACATTGTTAGCGTGGCCCCTTGCGGAAGTGTCGTTTATGGCACCTGAAGTTGCGGTAAATGTGGTATATGGACGAAAATTACAAGATATGCCTGATCCTGAGCAGGTGCGCGAATCATTATTGGAGCAGATGCGTTCAGGCAATACACCGTGGGAAGCGGCTGGTTTGAACTTAATTGACAAAGTGATTGACCCTAGAGATACACGCCGAGAGTTAATCAATGCTTTGAAGCGTGCGCGGGGTGCGGATGGACAACACCAGCGAAGCAAGCGTCAACTTGCAAATTGGTCGCGAATGTTTTAGACAAATAACCGGAGTATGATGCTAAATTCCACCCTCTTTGAAAAAGCACAACTGCGCCACGCGATTTATTATCTTGACCGGCTCAAACAAGCGACTTCTTCGTTCAATGAAGACATGCATACACAAGCGTTTCGTCAATTTGAATCTGATTGGCTGCAGATTCAAAAAGCGCATCAATGGGCGATAGATAGTAGCCAAAAAGTGGATGTGATGCGCCTTATAGTGAGTTTCCCTATGTATGGCAATGAGCTATTGGAAATTCGCCAGACAGTGACAGAGCGCATTCGATGGTTATCCGTAGGGATAGATGCCGCTGAGAAGTTGAACGATAAGCGTGCTGTCATGCAACACAATTTGCAATTATCACGATGCTACCTCACCATTAGCGAAAATCAAATGGGTATAGAGAAGGCACAGCTTACGCTAGATATTTCGCTTGAAATTGGCAACCCATTGTATGAATCACGGGCGTTGACCTTGATGAGTAATCATTTAACCCGTTTGGGACGATTCGAAGAAGCGCGTGATTATTGTCTAAGGAGCGTTGAAATTAGTGAGGCGCATGATGATAAGCGTGGGCTTGGCATGAGCTATGGCAATCTGGGTTCATTGGCAACTTTACAGGGTGATTATGATGCAGGCGAGAACTATCAGCGACTGAGCCTTGCCGTCAATCGTGAGATCGGCAATGTGCAGGGAATTACCAAAAGCCTCAATAATCTGGGATCAGTGCAATGGCATCGCGGTAACCTTAAGCAAGCACGTGAATTTTACACGCAATGCCTTCAGATTCGTCAGGAAATCAACGATCAACTTGGTATTGCAGATGTATTGAATAACCTTGGCGCAGTTTCCGCTTTAAGTGGTGATTTTGAAGGCGCTAAAGCCTACTGGACACAGTGCCTGGAGATTTCTGAACGGAATCAAATTCGACGTTTACTAGCTACCTCTTTGATCAATCTGGCGAATGTGTACAAAGACTTAAAAGATTATACACAGGCATTGCGATATTTTCATGAAGCTGAGGTTCTCACACGCGAAATTAAGATGCGTTATCCACTGTTAAATGCGCGACTGGGAATCGGCTTTATCTATATTGCACTTAATCAACCGGAGGAGGCTGTTCCATACCTATTGGGAGTCTTAACAGAATCACGAGAAATGTCTTCAATGGCGATGATGTTCTGGGCGGTAGTAGGTATCGCGCACGTTTACTTTCTACGCGGTGATGTTGAACGTGCGGCAGAAATCGTTGGTATGGTGAAGGTCCATAAAGTCGCTAATGATGTCAATTTAAAACGTGACCTAGAAACCTTACTGACCTTAGTGAGTGAGACATTATCACCATCAAGCCTTGATGCTACTCTGGAACAGGGTCGTTTTTGTGATCCAGATACGGTTATTTCCCAAATCTTAACTGAATCGTGAGACTCGATTCAAGTTATATTTTTGTACGCATCCCCTAAAAGCAACGTATCGACACCCTCAAAATTACACATCCGCAACCCACATCTCTAAATTGTTATGACCATGTAATTGCTCTGAGATCTCCAAAAGTTACATATCATAGCGATCAAGCAAACAAGATGCGATTAATCATTCGTCTATGACTTGGTCAATCCTCCTAAGTCCGTCCTCCCCCATTCCATCGGGGGAGGCTGGGGGGGAGACATTGTCCTGTTGTTTCCGTTATGTGTTCCACACTGTTCTGGAACGATGCACAAAAGTTACTGTGGAGCACACAAGAGTGGGATTACTGAATTTCGTGGTAATCAACGTACAGGTACTGCCTGTGTTTTTAATTACTTTTTAGGAGGACATATGAAAAGTCTATTCCGTACTATTATTCTAAGTTTAGTTTTAGGTCTTCTGCTGACCCTTGGCGTGGGTAGCGTAGTGGCGCAAGATGATGATTTGCCGGGTCCCGGTGAAGGTGGTTCAGTCATCCGCGGGAACACGCGCGGCTCGGCGAACCTTGGCTCTTTAATCTGGGTGCGCTGTGACGGTGTGGATTGTTCTGATCCCGGTGCGTTGTTGTGGCCCTATCTTGTTACCCTTGATCCTGTGACGCAGAATTATTCACCCGATTTACAGGGGCAGGGGCAAATTGCTACCGCCTGGGACATTTCTGATGATGGTCTCGTTTATACTTTTACTCTGCGTGAGGACGCTTTCTGGAATGATGGCGAACCGATCACCGCGGAAGATGTCTATTTCGGTTATGATGCTATCGAAAATGGCGAAGCGCTGGGAATGACAAGTAGCTTCTTGCCAACGCAACGTGACGTGGTTAGTGCAGAAGTATTGGATGATTATACGATTGAATTTACGATGACGAATGCCACTTGTAATGCATTAACACGCCTTGCATCTGTGCGTCCGTTACCGTCTCATGTTTTCGAATATTCGATAGATGGTGCCCTTGACTATGATTGGAGTCAGTTTATCAATCATCCTTACGATGATGATCCACTTGTCACGGCGGGTCCGTTTAACTTCTTCCGCACCGACCCCGGTGTGGCGGTTTTGTTGAGTGCTAATGCTGACTATTGGGACAACAATGGTCCTTATACCGTGCCGGAAGGTTGGATTTATGTAGATACGTTGGATGAAACCGTCCTTGTCGAGCGCTTTTTAAGTGGGCAAAGTGGTGAGCCAAATCTGATGTTTGAGCCGACTGCAAATTTCAATACATTGCGTGATGCACAGGAAAATGGTTTCCAATTCTTCGAATCTCCGGGACGTGTGTGGCATTATATGGCATTAAACACCGCAGATCCGAATAATCCTGTTGATGGTCTACCTGACCTAACAGCCGAGCCGAGCGACGAGAATCAACCCTTAGAGCAGGGTCGTCACCCCTTATTTGGTGATGTGCGTGTGCGTCAAGCGATTCAATATGCGATCAATATTGACGAAATCATTAATGGTGCGCTAGATGGTAATGCGACACCGATGGTTGCCGGTACTATCCCGACGGCTTTCACTATTCATCCTGATCTTGAGCGTCGTCCCTTCGACCAAGATGCCGCCCGTGCACTTCTCGATGAAGCGGGTTATGTCTCCACTGGTGATTCAATTGTGAACGGTGGTGATGGTTTACGCACTTGCCAGGGATGCCTGTATGCAGAAGATGGCACAGAGTTTGTGTTTGAATTGAATAATCCGGGTGGTCCACGCGATGATGTTTCTGTGATTATTCAGTCACAGCTTGCCCAATTAGGTATTCAAGTCAACGTGCAGTCATTAGACTTCAATACGCTTTACGATAATCGTCTTGGCGCGCAGGTGTTTGATGCCGCGATTGCTGGATGGCGTGGTGGTCTGCCGTTTGATCCCGATCAGCGTAGTTTCTTTGGCGCACAGGCTGATCTGGTAGATGATACGGGTAGTGCTGGTTTCAACTATACATCATGGTATAACCAACGGTTTGAAGAGTTGGGTGGTATGGTCAATACAGTACCCGGTTGTGATGTTGCAGAACGTCAAGAAATTGCCTATGAAATGCAAGAAATTTTGTGGGAAGAACAACCGTATATCTACTTATATGCATTGAACACGGTGTATGCGGCGGCACCGAATGTTAATGGCTTCAATCCATATCCATTATTCGGTACATGGAATGTTGATGCTTGGGTTGTGAACGAGTAACTTGTTAACCGAATGACGTTGTAGTTTCTACAACTTGCACAATCAGCACGGTTTTCTGTTTGCGGGAGCAATATGACGCTGACAGTGAGCCGTGCTGTGTTTGCTGTGGAGTGCCACCGAATTCTGACATATGATAAACTATGCCAAAGGGTAGCCATCATGAAAGATTTTGCTATGTCTTCGCGAACCCATATCTTATTAATTGAAGATGATAAGGATGTCGCACAGAGTTTGCGCGATGGTCTTTTGCGTGAAGATTATCAGGTGACGTGGAAGAATCACGGGAAAGATGGTGTGATGTTTGCGCGTGAACACAATCCACACTTGATTATCCTAGATCTTCGTCTGCCCGATGGTAGTGGGCTGGACTTTTGCCGACAATTGCGCCAACAAGGGTCACATCAACCGGTATTAATGCTTACAGTACAACGTGATGAGATGGATAAAGTACTCGGTTTGGAAATGGGTGCGGATGATTATGTTACCAAACCGTTTGGATTGCGTGAATTATTATCACGAATTCGTGCTTTGCTCCGGCGCGCATACGGTGAATTATCATTTTCAAATGCGGAATTGATCTATATCGGAGATCTTGTGATTGATCGTAGCCGTGGGCGGGTACACCGGGGCGAGCATGTTATTCCCTTAACCCCGACTGAATTTCGACTTTTGGTTTATTTGGGTCGCCATCAGGGGCAGGTGCTTACTCGGGCACAAATTCTGGATGCTGTCTGGGGTCATGATGCAACAGTGGAAAATGAAAGCATTGTCAACGTGAATATTTGGCGCTTACGGGAAAAAATTGAGCTTGACCCTAGCGCCCCTATGATGATTCTGACCGTTCCCGGTATTGGTTATCGTTTAGCAAATTAGTATCATGAGGTAAAAATCGATGCGTCCCCGATCTATACGCTGGCAATTACCAATTAGTTATGCCGCGATTGCACTTCTATCCACGCTGGCACTCGGCGTGTTTTTGTTAATTACGCTCCGAAGTTACTACGAACAGCGCGAAATTGATTATTTAACAGGAAATGCCGATGCGATTAAGAGTGCTGTGGTCAATATGATTCACGATGATGTGCCATCAGCAGTGATTGAGTCACATATTGCCAGCTACTCGTTTTTGTCGCAGGTGCGGATTCGATTATACGACGTGAATGGGGAAGTGGTTGCTGATTCTGGCGTGCCTGATGTACAAAATCGCTTATCAATCTCCGCGCAACCCAATCAATCTTCAGATGACACGCAATCAGATAGGGAGCAACAGCTAGATTTTTTCTACTTTCTTGCGCCTGAAGACTATATTGATTTACAGCGTTTTCGTACAAGTATCGAAATGCCTATCGGAATTTCAATCGAGAATCGTGAAAGGGGTGGTGAAACGGGCTATTATACGCCAGTCATTACCCTAGATTTTGTGCCATCTGTCCCCGATAGCCCGTTAGATTTTGTATCACCGCCTGTTACCACTGAGGATATTGACTATACCGACTACACTTATGATTTTCCCGCGACAGGGACAATTTTTGGCTTTGGGTTTAGTGAAGACATCAGTACCCAACGCATAGAACTCTCGAATCAGTCGGTGAGTGAAACCTTATTAGGTGCCGATGGTGAGGTTATCGGATCACTAGATTTTTCTGACGGACCAGCTTATGGTCGGTTAATCGTCAATCGCGTTGCATCCGGTTGGGCATTGGCAAGTATCGTGGCTATCGGTATTGCGGCAACAGCCGGTTATAGTGTGAGCCGACGTATAACGGTACCGTTATCGTCTCTCACTGAGGTAACGACGGCAATGGCAAAAGGAGATCTGTCTGCCCGGTCAGATTTACAGCGAGAGGATGAACTAGGATTGCTCGCGCAGACATTCAATGAGATGGCGCAACGGGTAGAAACAACCGTGCTTACGCTCAGGCGGTTTGTTGCGGATGCGGCGCATGAGATTCATACACCAATTACCGCGCTTCAGACCAATCTTGAGCTTGCTATTGATGAAGAAAATTGGGGAATCCGGCAAGGATATATCAAACGGGCAGGGACTCAACTCAAACGATTGGAAAAGCTGACAGACGGCTTGCTTGATCTCTCTCGTATCGAAGCGGGTTTGTCTGTATCACCGCATAAACCCATATCCCTGAACAAGGTGGTACAAGAGCTTAGTGAAATATATGCGTCTCGTTCAGAACAAGCGGCGGTTAACTTTGATCTTAGCCTGCCACAGCAAAGCGTCACAATACATGGCAACGAACAGCAGTTGCGGAGCGCGTTACGGAACCTGATGGATAACGCCATAAAGTTCACACCCGCAGGGGGCACGGTATCTGTTGAGGTGATTAATGAAAATGATTGGGTTAAGGTAAATATTCAGGATTGTGGTATCGGAATTCCTTCAGATGAAATGAGCCTGATTTTTAGTCGTTTTCACCGGGGACGAAATGCGATTGACCATTACGGTAGTGGTTTGGGGCTTGCGATAGTTCGTGGAGTTGTTGATTCGCATCATGGCGAAATTA
>DAOTXB010000637.1:0-3230 GCA_034435575.1 Anaerolineae bacterium | reverse complement strand
GACGCAATTGCCTATCTCAACAAAGCGCTCGGGCTTGCACAGGAAATTGGCGATGTGCGCGGGCGTGGTATCTGGATGAGTAATCTGGGCTTGGTCTATGATGACCTTAATCAACCGGAAAAGTCAGTACAGTTTCATGCCAAAGCAGTGGCAATCGCCCGTGAATTACACGATCAGCGCGGGATGACCTCCCGCCTGACAAATCTTGGTAACGCACACGTCGCGCTCAAAGATTATGTCAGCGCAATCCAACATTTTAAAGAGGTCGTCGAATTACACAAAGCGCTCGGCGATCAAACAGAAGTAGCGTTGCGTCTCGGCATCATCGGCAACCTATACAACGAATTAGGGCGCGATAATACGACATCGAGCGATAGTCGGCGCTATTTTACCAGCGCGTTGGAATATTATGGGCAGACTCTGACCATTGCCAGAGACCTTGAAGATGTCATTACCGAAGCGCAATTACTGCGAAGCATCGGCGCGGTTTTCGTCAACCTGGAACGCTTTGAGCAAGCCTTAGAATATCTTGAATCCGCCTTACAGATGTTTGATGTCCTCGGTCTGGATACTGACCGCGATCAGACCAAGCGCATCGTGCGACGGGTCAAAGCCGTGCAGGCGCGCATTTCTGATAATCAAGAAGAGCGCTAATCCACACGGCTAATTAGCGCAAACGTAACGCCTGTGCTTGTACCTCATCCATTGCCTCGATGGTATCTTGCAGGCTAGACACTTCGTCCTGAATTTCCAGACGAAGGCGTTGTGCGCGGGAGCTATCGACCTCTTTTGTACCCAGAAGCGACATTTGCGCGTAAATTGTCCCCAAAGATGAGAGCGTACTCTCTAACTGAATCTCCGCACGGCGCACACTGTTGACCGTGGCATCGAGATTCGTCAATTGTTGCTCCAACTGATACACCTGTCGTTCAAGATCACGCCGAACCGCCGGGTCTTGCTCGCGTTCCATACGGATGCGCGTTTTATCCAACTGTTGTGGCACCATCCGACGATCACGCTCCACCAGGTCATTGCTTTCAAACGCATCAATATGTAACGCCAGATCATACATCTGCGAAATCCAATCGTTCACATCTTCCACGGTCTGTGCAAGGCTGACCTTCATCGCGCCTTTCGCCCGTTTGCTCAGGACAAGCATATTCCGGCGATATTCCATCGCATCACTGAGGCGATCACGCGATACACGATTCTTGATCTTGCTCATATCATAGTTGTTTTCAAATTGACGGGCGACAGCTTCCTGTGCCGCTTCGGGGTCATTGAGCGTGGTAATCACAAAGGCGGCTTCTGCTAAACCACCTAACACCAGCCAGAACCACGGTTGCCAGAACGCGAACGGCTCCGGCACAAATAAAAACAATACTAGCGTCATCACCAGTGTGATGGCAGTTTGCCAGCTTAAGAGCGCATTTTGCAACAATGCATTGAAGGCGCGACGGCGAATGTTTTCGTCAGACATGATTTATATCCAATTGAGCCTGTTGGTAGTCGTTCAAATCGAGTGTGGTACTTGTTTATTTATACGTCAAGTTGATCGGTTTTGTTGCACCCATATACTGAAACGGGGTCTATACACAATAGACCCCGCCTAATGTACCACATCGGGTTATGGTCTGCTACAGCGTGCGCTTAACTATCGCTCCCGCCCAGCAAACGTTGACGGCGTTCTTCCAGTTGACGGTCAATCTCGCCACCACGTACCGCATCTTCGATTTGGTCGGAGATATTGGCAGTCGCCATATCAAGACGGGCATCTTCACGGTCAATACGTTCACGGATTTTTTCTGAAATGGTGTTCATCTCTGCATCGCCCACCTTGGAAATATCATCAAGGCTCTTGATGGTGTTAGTCGTGACCTTCTTCGCTTCTGCCAGCTTCAGTAGGTCTTGCAGGTGTTCACGTTCTTGCTTGATGGTGGTCAAGCGACTTTCAAGTTTCAAGCGCATCGCCAGCATTTGCTGATATTGCGTGTCTTGATCCTGCCATTGTTCGTAATAGTCCTGTGCCAGTTGTTGCTTGGTGTTGAGTTCTGCTTGTGCGGCGGCGGCGAGGTCATCCTTGCCCTTGACGATCAAGGTGTCAATATCCTGATCCAATTTTTCCGCGGCAGAGGCAAATTCTTCATACTTACGCTTGAGTGTCTTGACTGTTCCACCTACGGTTGCGGCAGAATCTTCGAGTGCATCGAGATTTTTCTCTGCCTGACGGATGTATTCATCCATCACCTTGAGCGAATTTGTTTCAAGAGCGCGGTCAACAATAGAATGCAGATTGGCGCTTACAAGCGTGTTGATTTTCTCCAGAAGTGAAGGCATAGCGTTAGGTTCCCTCAGTCTCTATATTGATAGATGCGAATAATTTAGTCGCATTATAACATGATTGATCTCATTCGCCCCGTAAAAACGCCCCCAATTCTGAGGGGTTAGGGGGAATTAGTCCTGAGTGCTGATCTCAGAAAAGAAACAGTCAGAAATATTTGCGCGTTTTTCGGACAGACACATAGAACCATACCTACACAAATTTGATTTTGTAGGGTGGCATACGCGTATGCCACCGCCAGAATTCTGTGAATAATTTTGCATTGTCACACTTGCAAGATCAGCTTTGAGCATTTATTAACCCATCATGTGGTAGGAAGGCGTGTACACCAAAACGCGGGTTCGCAATCTGTGTGATGTGTAAATCAACCAGCGCTGTTGCCAACCCCAGCGCCTGTTGACGCGACTCCAGCGCAAAGTGCGTCACCATAAACGACACCATCTCATCAAGTGCCTGCATCGTGGCTTTTTCCATGTCTTCATCAAAACCAAATGTCAACCACCCCTCCGGTGTCCATGCGCGTGGGGTATTCAGTGGCATATCATCCAACAGGTCCACCGTAATCTTGACACGTTCCATCGGGCATTCAATCGCGGTGACGCTCACCTCGCCATGCCCCTGTAGCGCGTGCCCATCTCCGAGGGACAACAACCCACCTGCTACGGGCACAGGCAGATACAATTGTGTGCCAGCGACAAGGTCTTTACAATCCAGATTGCCACCCCACGAGTAAGGGGGTGCGGTGGAATGATTGCCTGCTTCCGGTGGTGGCATACCAATGTTCCCAAGAAACGGCTTCAAGCGAATCTGTTGACCATGCTGATTGGTGCCCATCATCGTCTCTGCATCTAATGTCCATAGGGTTAACAATTCATCATCTTCCACGAAG
>DAOTXB010000636.1:0-6373 GCA_034435575.1 Anaerolineae bacterium | reverse complement strand
CTCAAAGCCGGATGCAGTAGCTATGAATACGCGCGACGCTTTGCCGACCCGTTGTTTTTGGTCTGCGAGATGCCCTATTTCTACAACGCGAACATCAACGATTTATCCCCTACGTCTACCGTGCGGCGTGAGGCGACGCTGGCAGGTATTAAGAAGCAGCGCGAGATATGGACGTTCATTAAAGATACACTCACGCAAGTAGAGGACAGCTTGACGGTTGAATCGTTGTTCCGTGATGCGATTGTTCTCTACAGTGAGATGATCTTCAATATCTTCGATTCACAGGAGCAGCACGCGCTCAACACACCGGAGATGGCGGAAAATGCCACCCGTGCGGAACTGTTCGATAATCAATACACCAAACGATTTTATGCGCTCTTATTCCTCGGTACGTTGGTACGGATGCTAAATGCCGAAATCGTCGCACAGGGCGAAACACCTACGCTAACTGACGCACTCACAAGCGCACAATCCCGCTTTGATGAAGAAGCCGCTTACCTAGAGGACAACATCGACTACAGTGTGATTCCCATTCGTAAATTGGTACAGGTGCAGCTAGGCACCACACTCCTCTCACTAGACCATCACTATCCGGCATAAGGACACCACGCTATGACCCGATACATCATTAACCGCCTGATGATTTTGCCGTTGCTACTGCTCGGTATCTCGGTGATTCTGTTTTTCCTCACGCAATTGATACCGGGTGATCCATTGGTGGGGCGCTTCGGGATGCGCATCGCACAGATGGACGACGAACAGATTGCGGCTTTACGCGGTGAACTCGGCTTGGATGACCCGGTTTATGTGCAGTATGGGGTGTATCTGGGGCGGTTGCTACAGGGCGACTTGGGCGACTCTGTGACGACTCGCAACCCGGTATTGGATGAAATCACCGCACGACTGCCCGCTACGCTAGAACTGGCTGTCGCAACTATGTTGCTGGTGATTGTGTTGTCGGTGCCGTTGGGCATCATCGCGGCGCTGAACAAAGGCAAGCTGGTCGATAATGTGCTTATGGCGGGGGCATTGCTCGGCTTTTCCATACCTAGTTTCTGGCTAGGCATCATGTTGATGTTATTGTTTTCGCTCCAATTAGGGATGTTCCCACCTGCAGGACGTGGAGAAGGCATGATTTTCGAGCGTCTCGACCATCTCATATTACCTACTATCACCCTAGCATTGGTTTTTGTCGGCTATAACTCGCGTATTGTACGCTCTGCCACACTGGAGATTATCGAGCAAGATTACGTCCGCACGGCACGTAGCAAGGGCTTGAGTGAACGCTATGTGCTAATGCGCCACATCACACCCAATACCATGATTCCACTGGTGACGATTCTCGGTGTGCAGTTCGCTGGCTTACTTGGCGGGACGGTCATCGTGGAAACTATCTTCGCCTGGCCCGGTGTGGGGCGCTTAACCATCAATGCCATCTCACGCCGAGATTATCCAATTATCATCGGCACGACCATGTTTTTCGCGTCTTTCTACATCCTCATCAATCTATTTGTGGATATGCTGTACGTTGTGATTGACCCGCGCATCCGATTATAGACCTATCGACAAGGATTCTAAAGTTTATGGCGACCACATCACAAAATGCGTCCGCAAAGCCGTTAACAATTGGCAATGATGAAAAAGCGGTCAAATCCCGTAACTATTGGGCGCGAGCGGGTGCATCGTTTATCCGTAACCGTTTTGCGATTCTCGGCTCAATTGTGCTGATACTATTGATTCTCATGGCAGTTTTTGCGGATGTCATCGCCCCTTATGACCCACTGGAAACGGATTTCATGGCGACGATGCTGCCACTCAACACTGACGGGCATTTGCTCGGAACGGATGATTTAGGGCGCGATACGCTGAGTCGCCTCATCTACGGCAGTCGCATTTCATTGGCGGTGGGCTTGGTTGTGGTAGGCATCGCGGGGACAGTGGGCGTGAGTTTGGGCGCGATTGCGGGCTATTACGGTGGCATCATCGACAATATAATTATGCGTCTGGTGGATGTGTTGTACGCCTTTCCCTTCCTCATTCTCGCCATCGCCATCGTCGGCATTTTAGGTCCCAGCTTGACGAATATCATGATTGTTCTCGGTGCCATCGCGTGGATTGATTATGCACGCGTGGTGCGTGGTCTGGTGCTGTCCATCAAAGAGCAGGATTATGTGCTGGCGGCACGGGCGCAGGGCGCGAGTGGATTTTACCTGATTTATCGCCATATTCTGCCCAACAGCCTGAACATCATCATTGTGCAGGCGACATTCGGCGTTGCCAGCGCGATTCTGGCGGCATCTGCGCTGAGCTTTCTCGGCATTGGTGCACAACCACCTACCCCAGAGTGGGGCGCGATGCTCAACGCGGCGCAGCGGTTTATCCGTACAGAACCGCTATTGTCCATTGCGCCGGGTGTGGCGATTATGATTACGGTACTGTCGATCAACCTGCTTGGAGATGCTCTGCGTGATGCGCTCGACCCGCGTAGCATCGACCCTTAGTTTATGGTTTCAATCCGTATTTTACGGTGTGAAGTGATTGTTTATTTAGCTTTAGGAGATACATCTATGAAACGTTTGCTCGTTGTTTTGTTATTGGCGCTGTTGCTGGTTTCCGGCAATGTCATCGCGCAGGATGATGATGATCCGCAAGAAGGTGGTACACTGCGCTACGGTATTCAAGCCGTGACCGCGTTTGACCCGGTGTTCATCGCAGATACACCCTCGTTCAATATTTCGTCTTTGATGTACAACACATTAGTATCGCTGTGGGTCAACCCTGATGGCTCACGGGAACCCATGCCAAGTCTTGCTGAAAGCTGGGAATTTTCCGAAGATGGCACAACCGTCACCTTCAATCTGCGTCAGGGGATGATGTTCCACGATGGTAACGCGGTCTTTGCCGAAGGTGAATCCCGTGAAGTCGTTGCCGATGATGTAGTCTATTCCTTCACCCGTTCACTGGAAACTGAGGGTAGTTCTGCGGCAACTAGCGATCTTTTAGCTGTATTTGAGTCAGTTGAAGCGATTGACGACTACACCGTACAGTTGAACCTGAGCGCACCGAATGGTCTGCTGTTTGAGGGCGCACGCGGTATTTCCTCCATTGTTGTCTACCCGCGTGAAGCGATTGAACAGTTGGGTGAAGATTTTGCGACCAACCCGGTTGGTACGGGTCCGTTTGAATTTGTCGAATATGTGCCGGATGATCGCGTCGTGCTACAACGCAACGAAGACTACTACATCCGTCCGCTGCTGGACGAAGTCGTTTTCCAGATTATCCCCGATAATACGGCACGAATCATCGCGCTTGAAACCGGTGATTTGGACATCGCGGAAACCATCCCCGACCCGGATATTCCCCGCTTGCAAGACGATCCCAACTACATTGTAGAGGACTTGCGCTGCCCGGTGAGCCAGCAGTTTACCTTCAATTTGGCAGTCGAGGAGTTCCAGGACATTCGTCTACGCCAAGCAATCGCTTTTGCCTTTGATGGCAACGCTATCGGGCGCGTGACTCGCCCTGGTGCACACATTGATGCCTGTGGTACGGCAGGTCCCGGTGTGCCCGGTTACAACGAAGGACTGTGCGACCTCTTTGAGTACAACCCCGACCAAACGGCTGAATTACTCGGTGAACTTGGCTATGAAGACACCGATGGCAACGGTATCTTTGACCTTGATGGCGAAGACCTGAATATCCCGATTATGGTGTGGAATTTGCCTGAAATGCCGCGTGTGGCAGAGGCGATGGTCAGCCAGTTGAATGATTCCGGTATCGGTACTTCGCTTGAGGTGGTGGAATTCGGCACATGGATTGATAACTTCTTCGCCGCTGAGCCGTATCTGTTTGGCTGGACCGGCTTCTGTGGTGCGGGTGGTACAACCGATTTCTGGGGACCCAACAGTAACTTTGCCGGTTCGATGAGCATCGAGATTCCTGAAGGGCAAGAATTCCTGTCACAGTCATCACAGTTCATTGACCCTGAAGAACGCGGTGCATTGGTACTTGAGGGTGCAGAAATCATCTATGCTGAGTATGTGTCGCTGCCTGCGGGCTTCTTCGATGCTTACTTTGCATACAACACCCGTGTACAGGATATGCCGCTTTTAGGCTGGTGGTTCAATCTGGTCACGGAACGTTCCAACACCTGGGTTCAGCAATAAGGCTGAAGTATCATTCATCTATCTTTACCTCTGCCCTTCTCCGCCGCAATGGAGAAGGGCGGGCATAGCGTCTGGATGATATGATCAACTGGTCACGGGGCAGGGCTGGCGCACGCAACTCGAAGCCCGCATCAAAGCCTGTAGCGACTATTTACGCAAGGTCGGGCGATCCAATAGCGATGTGTTCCGACGCAGATATTTCCACATCGGACGGACGCAGGCATGGTGTCACTATTTTTGAGCCGTATGACCTGCAAACGAACACACGGCAAACCCACGTCGGTCAGCGATCTATTCGACGCGAGGCGGATTTGCGCTTTGTCGATGCGCGCAAATCGTACCGTGTGGCATTGGCGATGGAGGCGTAAAAATCGGACAAAAAGTTTATGGACTATAGGGGTTAAAAGAAAAATCTTTCTGTGGTTTTGGCGGTAGAAATTTTCCCTATAGCCCTGTAATTACTTATTCTATGATAGAAATATCATCATCAGAGGTTCAAATGGTAGTATCTTTGCTCAATCTGTTGGCTTTACGGTCGTAAACTTTAAATACATATCGACATCAGGAAAAGTACCTTATTAATTCGATTATGGTAGCTTATAGATGAAATATCATTCTAGCTCAGAAGTTTGGTATAGGTTGCTGGTTTCAGCGAATTTTGTTGCGACAGTGACTGCTATTAATTCGCTACCCGTTTCACGTGAGGAAGGTAAGTCGATCTTAACTCAATCGAATTATATTGATGATGTTCTGACGAGAGCAGAATTGTAGCCCCAACCCCTAAAACAAACCAAAAACTCCCCGATGTGGTCACATGATCGCATCGGGGAGTTATGTTTTACTGCTGAATGATTACGCTGGATACAACCGTGTTAGGGGGTATCTGCCACGCAATAATTCGGGTGATTGTGTCAGACCGCATCCAGCAGCCGCGAGCCATAGCGTGCGCCACCGGCGAATGAGTTCAACAGATCACCATAGAACAGATCGACCTGTGTTCCACATTCTGGCAAGCCAACCGTGAAGGTATAGCTTTGCCCCGGTGCAATGCTGACTGCTCCCGGTACATTGCTGGCGAAGAGCGTCTGATTGTCGATGTTGTCATCGAACATGCGGGGTGCATGTTTTGCTGAGAATTTACAAAAATGCACTCCCGCCAAAATATTGTACAAAAAGTACCGGATGGTGTGTAGGGGACAGTAGGCAATGTAGGGACAGCTTCACAATAAGCGGGACTCAAGCACCGCTTCAGTTCACCGTTTCACCTCTCAATCCGTCGTCTGTCCTTACATCTTCTTTGCACATCCGGGACAGAGCGGTTTAAGAGACTTAAAACAACCTGATTGTTATGAGATTTGCCAAAAACTTGGGCGGGCAAAACTGTACTCAACAATTAAGATGCGTCCGTTAGGTAGTGTAATGTAGTCGTCATATCCGTGCCGGATGCTCGGTAACCGTTGCGATGTCCCTGTGTATCGCTCGGCATCACGGGTTGCACTTCCAAGCATTTCATGGATAAGTACTTCGACATCACTTACACTTTGCCAATTTGCTATGAAAATCGCATCAGGTGGAGTCAGCACATCGTCTGGCTCGGAAATTTCATTAGTTGCACTTTGCACAAATCCGTCATCTGTACCAATGATGATTGTCTAATCATAGGAAATCATGAATCCCTTTTCGAATTGTTGGTAGACGATATTTGCGTTATCCGCACCATACTGTGGACACGCTGTTCCAGTTAGCGGAACAAATGAACACTCAATTTGTACAGTTATCCGACGACTCCCTGTGTCCACACCGCTACCTGACACCCATATCTCAGCAGACTCAAGAAATAATCGATTATCCGCTTGCGAGTGTGATTCGTCCTCGATAGGCGGCCTCTTCTGCACCGATCTCAACATCACTTATATTTCCTTCGAAGTTCCAAGAAATGGTCAATGTGCCACCACGCGGTACAGTACGGGGTTGCACATCAAAAGAGTTAGGATATACGACTTGGTTTTGTTCCCCTGAATTCGTGCCCACATCATTGTGTTGGTCTCTGATGTCGAACATCGTCAGCAGGTCATCACAATCACCCATTGGGGTAGTGACTTGGCGTGGGTCTAGCCAGACATAGTTTCCATTGTTCATTCCATTTTTGTATCCCCAATAACCTGTTGGGGCTTCTATTTCAATCACAACGCTTTGTCCTTGTGATA
>DAOTXB010000635.1:0-16261 GCA_034435575.1 Anaerolineae bacterium | reverse complement strand
CATCGAATGTGGTCGTTGTTTCGCCACTTTCAAGGTTAATAAGATAGGCACCGGCGTTGTCATCAACCACTTGATCGGCAAATGCCATGCGCGTGCCATCAGAATTGATGTCGACTAGATCAAGAAATCCATTTGAGCTAATTTGCTGTTGAATGTCACCGGTGGCGAGGTCCCAGATGATGGTTGTGTCGTCCCATGCGGCTGAAACAGCGCGTGACCCATCGCCGATAAATTGTGACTGAATAACATCGAATGCATGCCCATTGTAGCGTTCAAGCTCTAACCCATGCGCGAGGTCAATCAGACGTAATGTATTATCATCCGAAGCCGTAATCGCGGTACGTCCATCCGGGCTGAATGCGATGTCATTGACATTGGCGGTGTGCCCACCAAAGCTATTGACCTCGCCACCTGTTTGGGAATTCCAGAGGCGTACTGTGTCGTCATTGGAGGCGGACAAGATCAGTAAACCCTGCGGATCAAATTGCACTTCGCCCACCCACTCTAAGTGACCGCTAAAAACTGTGGCGAGATCAACCGTGCCATTTTCGCTGTTGACTGTCCACGTATTGACTGTAAAACCACCACTACTAGTCAATAATTGGCTACCATCCGGGCTGTAAGACACACTTGTGACAGGGAAATCTGTTTCATTTTCCGCGATGAGTTCGCCCGATTCCACCGACCACACTTTGATCCGATTATCCTGTGATGAAGTCGCTATTTGTGTGCCATCCGGGCTAAAGTCAACGCCGGTAATGGTATCTGTGTGCGCGACAATCGGGCTTTGATGTTCACCCGTTGCCATGTTCCACAAGATAAGCAATCCGTCAGCACCACCCGTCGCAATCGTTGTGCCATCCGTACTGAAGTCGACAGCGCTGACTTCGTCGGTGTGAGCATCCCCATCGGTGCTGGCAAATGTTTGAACGACTTCACCAGTGCTCAGATCCCACAAAACAGCGGTAGCATCAGCAGAGCCGGTCAGCAATTGCGTGCCATCAGCGCTGAACTTGACCGTATTGACTGCCCCTTCGTGCCCTTCGATGACATTCTGTTCAGCACCATCGGTTGACCAGATGCGGACAGTCGAATCTTCACTCCCTGATGCGATAACATCACCATTCGGGCTGAAATCTACCGTGAGTACCGAGTCTTGGTGTCCTTCAAACAGGGCGCGTGTCCCCGGTGAGAAAACAGCATCCTGAAGAATTGATTGTGACTGTATCGGCGGTGATTCAACCTGTACAGCTTCTTGTCCGAGCGCAATTGCCAGATCATTATCGTTCAAACTCAGCGCAAGTTGTGCATTCGCCGCCAGCGCCAGCGACCCCGCCTCCTCTGCGTTGCGTTCTGCGATAACCCGCTGTTCTTCTGCAATCTGACGCTGATCTTCCGCGATCTGTCGTTGTTCTTCTGCACGGAGGAAGAAGATAACCGCCGCAATCGCAAGAATGATAGAAATTACCGCCGCGCCCAATGACGCACCGACGATCAATTGTTGTCGCCGATTGTAGGCTTTACGGCTTTCGTAGATATACTGCATTTGCAGTTCAGTTGGCTCCGGTTCTTTACCGGATGCATGCGATAACCATTGTTCTGCGTCAGTGAGACCTTCGCCACTAAAAAGGAAACTGTTGGAACGCCCTTTTGTATCCCATTCACGGGCACGTACCAGAATGCGGGTATGGGCACGGCTATGCTCAAGGTCGGTATCTAACGCCTCAAGCAGCAATTTGAGCATCGCGTCATAATCATCAGTCTCACGACAGAAAATCCAGTTATGCGATGATACCATCGGGTGCATCGCCGCTTTCGCTTCTTCGGATTCAATTTCTTTGTGCAGAAGCGGAATCAGTCGTTTATTATTTTCAAGGGCATATTTTAACTCCCAGCCACACACTTCTGAGAGGACAGAATCTTCGGTAATGATAAAAACAAACGCATCAGACTCGCGGATACCTTGATAAATTTCCTCAAGCCAGTCAGCGGTGACAGGGATATCTTCCCAATCTATCCATATATCTCGTCCGTCATCAGCTAAAGATTTGGCGAGTTTTTGTACAAATTCTTTGTTTCTTCGGGAGTAAGAGATAAACGCATCAGGCATAATTACAGTCCCTTAATTTGAGCTGAGATACCCCGTGATTATACCTGACAAAGTTGTAATGCGAAATTAATTTTAGACAGGTTTTTAACCTATTGTTCTGGGATACTTGTTGAATGTCGAGTGAAACATTGACATCATTAATGATGAAAGGGGCTGTTGTGAGCGCGAAATATTATACATTTGAGGTTGGGGAAATTGCATGTACGGTCTTGTTGGACGGTGCGGAGACGATTGGTCAATCACGCTTTTTGCGTCGGTACCCTGATGCAACAGAACAAGACTACCGCAAAGCTTTTGCAGAGATGGGCTTATCATTTGACGACGCAGATAGTTCATTTAATATTTTGCTGGCGCAGATTGGCGGAGAAACAGTGTTGATTGACGCGGGTGAAGGTGGCAAACCTGCGGGTGGTGACTTGCCCGTTTATATGGAAAAAGCGGGATTTTCACGGGAGGATGTGACGTTAATTGTCATCACCCATGCACACGGCGACCATATAATGGGCTTACTCACGGACGATCATCACCCTGTATTCCCGAATGCGCGTTATGTGCTATCCCACGAAGAACACGCTTACTGGCAAACACAACTTGCGTCCGGTGAGGTAGACAACGGGGCAATCCTCCGTATGATGCAAACGCAAGGTTTACGCCTGATTGATATGGACGAGATCATTATGGAGGGCTTAACGGCGATACCCATCCCCGGTCATACACCCGGACAAATTGCGCTTCTCGTAGAATCCGCAGGCGAACGTATGCTCCACATGGTAGATGTATTGCACAGTCCGATGCAATTTGCCCATCCAGAATGGTCAGCGAAGTTTGATGCCAATACCCGCGTTTCCGTGCCGACACGCCTTAAAGCGCTAAATTATGCATCGGACGAAGGGGTATTGACGCTATTTTATCATCTGACATTTCCTGGATTAGGCTATGTAGAGAAACGGGCTACAGCAGGGTATAGATGGATACCTCACACACATCGAAACTTCTGATTTAGAACACAAGTTCTTGACATAATAGAACGTATGTGCTACACTGATTGTGTGGTGGAAACAACCTATTCCATCACATTCTTCAAAAGTATCCCACCCCTACGTGGCATACTTTGCCTGATACCCTATCCTTATCCTCGGGCGGTGTCTAACCTACATCGCCCTTTGCTTTTTTAAGCGCTCATGGCAAAGTGAACACCCTAAAATAATTGATGAGTGATTGCAAATTCCCATGAACTTAATCGGCAAATTTACGATTGATACCAACTACAATTTTGCGCTTTTGCTGGATGTCTTACGCCGATTCGCCTATCCAACGGTGGATCGTGTGCGTGGTGATGCCTATTGGCGGGTGATACAAGATGAAACGGTGCTGGCATTAGTCCGCGTGACACAGCACAATCAGTCCACGCTTCATGTGCATCTGGTTGAGACGCGGGGTGAGGTCAATACAGCGCAAATTTTGACCACGTTACGTCATATTCTTGGCATCGATATGCATCTCACGCCATTTTATGACTTCGCACGAACCCGCCCTGAATTATGGCAGGTGATCGCCCCGATTTTGGGTGTGCGATGGCTACGCACAGCAACACCGTTTGAGGCATTGTGTACCACCATCATTGAGCAACAGATCGCATGGACAACCGCACAACGGGCACAGCGCTGGCTGGTCGAATGGGCGGATAACGCCGTTCACTATGACAACGACACATTTTACGCCTTCGCAACATCGGCACAATTAGCACCAGCTACAATTGACGCATTAACCCCACTGAAAATCACATTTAGACGGATGCATTTGCTGATTCATGTGGCAACGCTGGCAGAAAACGGTGATATCAACTTCGACGCACTGCGTGATGTGACGCCTGCACAGGCTTATACAACCCTGACCGCCATCAAGGGTATTGGACATTGGACAGCGGCATGGACGCTTGCCCGCGCACAGGGGACTTTCGCTTATGTTGGGCACAATGATGTGGCGTTGCAGGCGGCGGTAAATCATTATTTTTATGGTGGGATGGGCAAAATACCCGAAGAAAAGGTGATCGAAACATTCGCCCCTTATGGTGATTTTGCCGGGCTTGCCGCGCATCATACCATCTTGCGCTGGGTGCTTGATCGTTATGATTAGTGGTTCACAAAGGGTCACAAAGTGTGTATAATGGGGATATATTGTCCAATAAACTAGAGATGTTTCCATGAGCAACAAAGCCAAGAAAAAGCAAAAGCGTCGTGAGTCACGTAAGCTCGACAAGTTCCTCAAACAACGTGTGCTCACTGACGATCAACGCAAACAAGCATGGCAGATTTTCAATACAGACGGTGTGGATGCCGCGCTCACTTTCGCAGGGGCGGCGGCAGTGAAGGAAGACCTCGGTGCGCCCGTGCCCTATCGCATCTGGGGTGAGAATCAGATTGACCCGAAAGCGATTACACAAATGAAAAACGCCGCCCGCCTACCGATTTCAGTAATCGGGGCGTTGATGCCGGACGCGCACGTAGGTTATGGTTTGCCAATCGGCGGGGTATTGGCGACCAAAAATGCGATTATTCCCTATGCCGTTGGTGTAGACATCGCCTGCCGGATGAAATTGACCCTGTTTGACGCAACCGAGCGCGACCTTGTCAAACATCAGCACATGCTGAAGCAGGTATTGCTCAAGCAAACCCGTTTTGGCGCGGGGTCAACATTTGAATCCGGTAACTTTTCTGAACATGAAGTGCTGGATAGCGCTGATTGGCAGGCAACCCCCCTGTTAAAAAGCCTGTATAAGCGTGCTAGCGATCAACTGGGCACTAGTGGAGGCGGGAATCATTTCGTGGAATGGGGATTATTCACTGCGCATGGTGATGACGAAGCTCTTGGAATTGATGCGGGCACCTATCTGGCGTTACTCAGCCACAGTGGATCACGCGGGACAGGTTACAAGATCGCCAACCATTACTCAAACCTTGCGATGGATCAGCACCCGACATTGCCGAAAGAAGTCAAGCATCTGGCATGGTTCGATATGGACTCCGAAGAAGGGCAAGAATACTGGCTTTCCATGAATCTTGCCGGACGATATGCATCGGCAAATCATGCGGTTATCCACCAGCGAATCACAAAAGCTGTGGGTTTTCAGCCACTCGCACAGGTGGAAAATCATCATAATTTCGCATGGAAAGAAGACCACAATGGCGAAGAGGTAATCGTGCATCGTAAAGGCGCGACCCCTGCCGGTGAAAACGTATTAGGCATCATTCCAGGGTCGATGGGCGATCCGGGTTATGTGGTGCGCGGACGTGGCAACACCGACTCGATCAATTCTGCATCGCACGGCGCAGGGCGTAAAATGAGCCGACGTGTGGCGAAACAATCCATTACCCGCCACGCCCAGAAAGCCTATCTGAAACAGCGTGGAATTGACCTGCTGGGTGGTGGCTTAGACGAAGCGCCACAGGCATATAAACCTATTCATGAGGTAATGCAGGCACAATCTGACCTTGTGAGCGTGGTTGGAGAATTTGTGCCACGCATTGTACGTATGGCGGACGATTAGGCAAAAATCAGCTGATATAAGCGAAAGCAATTCTAGACTTGATAATTGCCCGTTATGAGGGATGGATGCAATTGCGATTAAAGGATGGATCATGTTAAGCTATTTAGTAAAATATACTTAAATAGAGGCATATTATGATTCATATTGGCGCATTAGCAACACTTGAGGGTCCATATCGTTTTCTGGGTGAGGATGCAATACGCGGTTTAACTATTGCACTCCAAGAGAGCAATAACGAAATAGCAGGACAGCCCATCAAATTAACCGTCGAAAGCACCAATGCTATGGCGGCATCAGCAACCCATGCCTGTCAAAAATTGATTGATGAAATCGGTGTAGATATTATTGTTGGACCCTTGTCTGGTGATGAGGGAGTCGCTGTGCGGGAATTTGCGCGTGAGCATCCAGAACGGGTTTTCCTGAATGGTGCGGCTGGCTCACAGCAAATTTACAATCCAGCCCCCAATTTCTTTTCATTTAGCCCCAATGGAGTGCAATTCATTGCCGGTCTTGGCACACATTGTTATGAACAGGGCTATCGACGTATTGTTACATTGAGTGAAGCGTACTCCTACACTTTTGCACAAATTGGCGGATTTGCTCTCGAATTCTGCAAAGCGGGTGGTGAAATCGTTGAAATCCTCTGGTGTGGCTTGGGGACAGAAAACTACACACCCTTTATTGAGCAAATACCTGACGATGTCGACGCAGTTTGCTCTGTGCTAGGCGGCACCGACAGTGTACGCTTTGTTCAGCAATACCGTGAAGCCAGAGGAAATATCCCTATTATTGGTGGAACATTGCAGGGCGACGCAACATCGTTGCACTTCTCGAAAGACTATGCTGATTTGCTGGAAGGGATGCTGACAGCAAGCCCTGTGTGCGATGATGCGCCAGACGATAATTGGCGTTCATTTGTCCAAACCTACACTGAACTATATGCTGACGACGGTTTTTATTCACCGTCATTGATTGCATTCGGGTACTACATGAACCTGAAATCATTATTGATGGCTTTAGCAGAAATTGATGGCAATCTGGATGATGGGCAAGAGAAGCTCAAACAAACTTTGTTATCATTAGAATTCGATGGTTTAACAGGGCGAGTAAAATTAGATCGGCATCATTTCCCCGTAATAGATAACTTCGTCAATAAGGTTGCGGTCAAGCCAGATGGAACACTGTATACCACCATGGTGAAGCGGATTGAAAAAATTGATAGCACCCTCGGGTACACTGATGAAGAGTGGCTTGCAATGGGAAAATTTGATATGAGCAACATACCATGTGGGAGATTTACGGGAAAAAGAGAGACATTCGCAGATATTATTAAACGCACAAAAAAATCTTGATTACCCGTTGAATGCGTTCAGAAAAATCTTGTTAGGGTGAAGGTTGTACATGACAATACGTGCCATGCACCTACAACGGACACCTGTGCGATTTGTGCTAGAATATAGGCTATGTTTAGCTTAATGTTTTCTCGACTTATTGTCATTTTCATAGTGCTCTGGATTGGTATCGTGCCGCTCATCGGACAGGACGACACCGATGATTCAGCGTTGCCTACAATTGCTTATGGTGAGGTTATTTCTGGGCGTATTGATAACTTCACACCTAGTGAAGCCTATAGTTTTGAAGCGTTGCGTGGCGATTTCATCGAGGTGCGCCTTCGCCCTACAGGGGGCAACCTTGACCCCGTTTTGACGGTACTTGATCCTAATGGGCGTGCGATTGTGAGTCGTGATGATACACGGGGCACGTTAGAGGCATACGAAGATGCCTTACTGATTCAGGAAAGCGGGATATACACGATTATCGTCGCGCGCTTCGGCTATGGATTGGGCAGTACGGTTGGTGAGTATGAGTTAACCGTAGAGCGTATCGGCAATAGTTCCGCTTCGGGCAGTGCATTGCGCTACGCTGATACTGTGTTAAACACTATTAGCAACAGTGATCCTGAATATTTCTATAGCTTTCGTGCGAACGAGGGCGACATCGTCAATATTGTGATGGAACGGCGTTCCGGTGACCTTGACCCCAAATTACAAATTGTTCATATTGTTGAAGGGCAGGCGTTAGTCCTTGCCGAAAATGATGATGCGCCCGGTGTGCTTGATGCCCGCATTGAAGCGCTGATTATCCCCGCCACCGGCACGTATTACATCATCGCGACACGCTTCGGGCAAGAGGCTGGTCCTAGTACCGGCAATTTTATTTTGACCCTCGAAGAAACCGCCAATAGTGGGCTTGCCAATACCCCACAAACCGCCCGCACGATTCGTCCCGGTGTGGTTGTTGAGAATGAAATTACTGATGATAATTACGAGCGTTTTTATCGTTTTGAAGCCCAACGCGACGATATTATCACCATTCGCATGGAGCAAGAATCCGGCACGCTAGATACCTATATCACCCTGACCAATGCGGGATTGGTACCGTTAACATTTGACGATGATAGCGGTGCCGGGCGCAACTCGCTTATTCAGGATTTTATCATCCCAGCGAATGGCACGTACTACATTATTGCCACACGCTTTGAGGGCGAAGCGGGCACATCGCGGGGTGAATTCACGTTAGACATGGAAAGTGGTGGTAATGTGTTCGCGGGTGTGCTTGCTCGTGCACAGCGCATCGATTACAATCTCTCTGTAACAGGTAGTATCGATGATGTGACCGATGAGGGATTGTTCGTGTTCTTTGGTCAGGAAGGTGATGTGATCACGGTGACGATGAATCGTGGTGATGGTGACCTTGACCCCGTGCTGACTCTACTTGACCGCGCCTCACGCGAGCTTATCCGTGATGATGATGGGGGTAATGACCTCAATGCCCGCATCGAACAATACACCCTGCCCGAAACTGGTATTTATTACATCCGCACAGAGCGATTTGAAGGCATCGGCGAACAACTGACAAGCGGGAGTTATGTGCTGGTGCTCGCACTCGTCCGGCAACAAGAGGACGCTGAAACCCCGGTACCGTGACGTGTTTATGCGATGTACTTATCATTGATCTCTAAGCTGAAAAGGATATAGTGTGGCACATTGGATATTCTGTCTTATGGAGCGCCATCTCTAATGCCACAACGTGATACCCCGTTGCTTAACTTTATCCATATCAGCGATACACACATTCATGCTAATCCTGAGTTTGTCGGTTCTCACGTAGAGTTCACGTCACGCGCCACGGTTGCTGAACTCATCAAACAGATCAATGCAGTGCCATTTGATGTAGATTTCGTGTTACATACCGGCGATATTATGACCGATCCCGCTAAATCCAAAGCGTATAAAATTGCCCGCGATATACTGAGTGATATTCGCTTTCCAGTACATTATCTGGTTGGTAATCATGATCGTTCCGCGGCTGTACAGAAGATATTGGTCGGTGTGCCGGAACATGAAATCACCACCACTTATGATTATGAATTTGAACACAACAGTGTGCAGATAATCTGCCTTGATAGCAACCCTAACGCCAGAGGGGTGCATTTTGGACTATTGAACAACAACCAACTCGGTTGGTTAGCCGAACGGTTGCAGGCGGATGACCCACGACCATTGGTGGTTGCAGTGCATCATCACCCGCTACCCTCAAAAGCGTCCTGGCTTGATGGCATCGTGCTGAAAAATGGGCATGAACTGCACGAGCTGTTATTGACCGTGCGCCATCGTCTGCGCGGTGTATTTTATGGGCATATTCACGAAAATATGGTCACCGTGCGCGATGGTATTAGCTATTACAGCACAGTCAGTAGTTGGTTCCAAACCCGCACCTACTTCGGGCAAATTAAACCGGGACGTGATCCGCTATTACGCGAACCGGGCTTTAATCTGGTCACACTCACCGAAAAAGACACCTTTGTGCGACGGTATCGTTTTCCGATGCCCATCGCGATTGCGCCGAAATTATAAGGATGAAATAGCCAACACAAGACTTTCGTTGACTCAGTCGTGCTATTTACCAGATGTACGGGCATAATAGGGTCATTTATGCTGAAGATTATGTGGCGCACAACCTAAAGGAGCCGAGTTTATGACACACGCCTTGATTACCGGCGGTGCAGGGTTTATTGGCAGTCACCTGTCGGAATATTTGCTCAAGCAAGGACAAACCGTCACCATTATTGATAACCTGAGCACGGGCAGTTTTGAAAACATCGCTCATTTACAATCAAACCCGAACTTTCACTATGTCATTGAGGATATTCGTAACGCACAGGTGGTTGACCGCCTTATGAGTACGTGTGACATTGTTTATCACATGGCGGCGATGGTGGGCGTACACAAAATTATCAGTGAGCCTATCAACACGATAGAGGTCAACATCGGCGGGACAGAGGTCATCTTACAAACGGCACGTCGTTATCGTCGTAAAGTGATGCTCGCATCAACATCTGAGGTATATGGTAAGGGCATCAAAGTGCCTTTTGAGGAAGATGATGATCGTGTGGTGGGTGCGACCACCCGCAATCGTTGGGCATATGCCACCTCGAAAGCAGTCGATGAATTCCTCGCCCTAGCCTATTATACGGAAGCAGAATTGCCCGTGGTGATCTTCCGATTGTTCAACACGGTTGGTCCGCGTCAATCCGGGCAATATGGCATGGTCGTACCGCGTTTTGTAAAATGGGCGCTGAATGATGATCCTGTAAATGTGTATGGCACGGGAAATCAAACCCGCTGTTTTGGCAATGTGTTCGATGTCATTCAGGCGATTGTAAAACTTTCAGATACACCAGAAGCAGTAGGGCAGGTCTTCAACATTGGTAGTAATGAGGAAGTATCTATTCACCAATTGGCACAACGCATTATCCAACGTGCCAACAGCGACTCAGAGATCAACTTTATCCCGTATGACGAAGCCTACGAAGCGGGGTTTGAGGATTTTCAGCGTCGTGTTCCTGGAATTGCTAAGATCAAGGATGTGATTGGCTGGTCACCGAGCACAGGTTTGGACGAAACAATTGACCAGATTATCGCGTATTATCGCGAATCGTAGTACAACCGTAACATGGTTACTCATTAAGGAGCGAACAAAATGGCAGAATTAACCCGTAAAGAACTGATTATGGTGATCAACAGTGCTGGTCAACGCCCGCGCCTCGCCGGGGTAGACCTGAGCGCATTAGATATAATTCGCCTTGATCTGGAAAACAGCAATATGCGTGGCGCTAGCTTGCAAGCCTCCAAGATGCAAGAAGCGATTCTGCGTACAACCAACATGACCGGTGTGAATATGACTGGCACACAAGCCCCTTATGCTGATTTTCATAAGGCAATTCTGGTGGCGGCGAATTTGACCTTAGCCAACGTACAGGGCGCACGCTTGACCGAAGTGAACCTGACCAACGCCATCTTGAACGGGGCAAATTTACAGGGTGCGAACCTTAAAGGCGCGACTGTTACGGGTGTACAATTCGACGAAGCGACTGTCTGGCCCGATGGCAAACGCGGTTCCGCGGGCAACCCGAATAATTACGTATAACAGTGGCATTGTTCTAAATCACCAGGTCTCGCTATGTATGCAATGACGCACATACATCATCGTGCCGGGGGCATCTTGGAATGCCCCCATGATGACCTGATGATTTGAATATGCCCCTTGTGAACGTCTTGCAAATTTACGATTCGTCGGGTGGTTGGGGCGCATCAAGGGTGATATTGGGAACTTGTAACGCAATCTGATATGTTCCCGCACCCTGCTCAAATTGTGCATCCGGTGAGCTATTCTGGAGCAATTCCCAGATTAACCGTACCGTATTGCCGGTAATCCATATCGGGTCGCCCGCCGCTAATTCCGCGAGGTCAATCCCCTGGCCGCCTTCATCCCAGCCGATACTGGGCGCATCAGTATTGTACTCAATTTCCTGTGCGGATAACCACGCGCCATCCGGTTCATAGATGACAGGGGTTTCGCTCAGAGTCGCACATAGGTTATAGATTTCCTCAAAGTATTCGTAATCCCATCCGCCGAAGGCATCCGTGATATGGACAAGGTCGTTCACATGGAGTGTCATTTGTTCTACGACGGGTTCGGTTTCATCGGTTGAGGCAAGGTTTGCCTGTGCATCATATTCATAGATGCGATAGCCGAAGGTCAAGTCAAACACGAATTGTTCGACCTTTTCGTCGGTTAAACGATCATGGAGCACCTGTGTAATATTGCTACTTCCGGTGACCGTCCACACAATATGATTGTCCCCGTAGATCGTACACAGCGGAATCTCATTTAATCGATAGAACTCATCTCGATTTCCGGTGATTTCCGAACGAAAAACTATATTTGAAGGGCTTCTATCCCATTGTATGACGGAGTCTTCCTGCACTGGATCAACAACCGCCCCGGCATCACCACCATCGTCATCGCTATCAAAAGCACTACAACCAACCAGAGTGAGTAAGATAAGCATCGCTAGCCATATGTAGCGCATAAATCCCTCTCCAAATGTATGTTCTTGGTCAAAGAGTTGTTCCTTACCAGTATACTGCGGAATGCCAGATTAATTGTTTGGGTTTTGATGGTTTGTTTTTCGCAACCTGTCATTACTTGTTGCAGGGGATACATCATACTATGATAGAAGTTACAGGATACCGTATTATGATTTTGAATTTTGCCTAGATTGATGTGATTTCGGTGGCGATGATGAGAGAACGTGTCACAAATTGGTTCATGCAATTATCCCAAGAACAACGCCATGGGCTGGCGATTGCACCGACAGTGGTGCTATTGCTCAGTTATCTACTGATTCCTGATGCCGAACGTCTTATCGTTTTGCTGGCGCTAGTGCTTTTGCTAGGTGGGCAAGCGATATTGTGGGCACTCGCCCGTATGACCCCTGACATCCCACAAAACGCCGAACCAGCAATTATCCCGGATCCAGATGACACGATGGCGACACATACCAGCACTGGCGATTTTTCCACACGCTTACATGCGAATGCAGATGGCGTGGTACGGGCGGCACAGGCAATCAATGAGGTCATTGGTGAACAAAAGCGGAGCGCCAACGAACAGGTTGATGTCATCCGGCAAACAAACCGCATGATGGAACAATTCCTTGAACTGTCTGAAGATGTCCACGAACGCGCCCGTGCAATGACCAGTACCGCAGAAGAAACTGAAAATATCTCGCAAGCCGGACAGGATACGCTCGGCGATACCATTAACATGATGTCACAGATTCGCGCACAGGTACACGTTATTGGTGAGACGATCACACGATTAGCACAATTGACCCGCGAGATTGATAAGATCATCAGCTCCGTGAGCGAAATCGCCACACAATCCAACTTATTAGCATTGAATGCCTCTATCGAAGCCGCACGCGCGGGCACACAGGGACGAGGTTTTGCAGTTGTTGCCGACGAAGTCCGCACATTATCACAGCAATCTACAACTGCCGCGAATCAAGTACGTGTGATTCTGGTGGATATTCAAGATGCGGTAAAAGAGACGATCATCGCCACACAGGCGGGTATGAGCGAACTCGACACGGGTCTGGAAAAATCACGAGAAGCGAACGACATCATGAGTCAGCTCAATAACACCGTGAGCACATCATCAGAGGCTGTGCGCGACATCTATAATGTGATTCGCCAGCAAAGCAACGGTTTAGAGGAAATCTCGATCAATATTTCGCGCATCAATATGATTACTGAGACGAACGCAACCAGTTTACGGGCTGTTTCCACAGTATCTGAAAATTTGACTCGCCTGACAAATGAGTTGCAATCTACGGTGGTTCAATCCGGTAATGTGCCAACACCCTCTTAACGATTGAGCGCGGTCACCACCTGAAAGAGCAATTGTTTGTCATCGGTATCAATATGATATGACAATTCCATCTGCTCTGTTTCCAGCGAATAACTCCCCGTAACCACCACTTTAAGCGGGGCTTCTAAGGGCACTTTTTGGAGCTTCGCCCGCACATGGCGCGACACCTGTTCACGGGTTTGGTCTAACATAATGCCCAGTTGAGCATCGTCCAACCAGGGGCTTTCTTGTGCGTTGGCTTCGTTTACATCAAGATTCACGACAACTTCTAACATCGGTTTTCACTTTCCAGCTATGTTTATGACCCTACATGTCTCTTACCCTACCCCAAGACATCCGCACAATCCATACATAGCCAGTATATCAGCCTATCGCGCAGGTGATGATTTAATGAATGGATGCGGAATCATCGTGATCGCGTTTCGCTCGACGATCTGCAAGATAAAAACCGATTAAGAGGGTGAAAAATGGCAATACGATCATGCCAGCAAAGCATACTGCTGTCCAAAGATGACCGAGTATGACGTGTGTCTCCATCGCCGAGGACGCTCAGGAACGGGAGAAAAATTTGTCGTAATTGGCGAGGAGATAGTCGAGCAAAGCACGCGGTTGAATGTTACACGCCCGAATCGCGGATTCGCTCAGACGTAATTCGATGATTTCATAGTCGCCGTTCGCCAATGCCTGGCTGGATTCCAGCGAACGTTTGGATGCATCGACGGATATGAGACCACACAGAAAAAATGACCATCGATCCATAAATAGCGTCATCGCGGGTTTTAAGATTTGCACCTCAATGCCAAGTTGTGCGCGTAATTCTCGTCGTAATGCGATTTCGTCGTTGGGGTCATTATCCCTCACCATCCCACCGGGGGCGATATACTGATGTGTTTCTTCTGGTTTGTGCGATTCTTTACGGATGAGCACGATGGTCTTGCGCTTGGTCAAGATAATGCCCCGTACCCGTCGTTGATTGGTGAAATATGTATCGCTCGTCACGCTATTCAGCCTTGCATGTTTATTGATTGGTCAGGACGCATTCGATTGTATGCGTACATCATATTGCCGTGAAATTCTTCCATAATGTCATTATATCAGGATGCTAAAAATTATACCGTGAAGGTTTTGACAGCCTCAATATAGTGAGTATAAACGGGCGCATAAACGAATAACAAAAAGCAGATTTTTGCCAAAATGATGAATTTACGTAATTCATAGAACAAGAAACGTTTTTGATACGTCTATGATACGGGGGCAAAGTATGCTCTTAACAGTTTAACATTCGTGTGGTAGAACATTACTTGCATGAATTACCAAATTTGTTACATACATCTAAAGGGAGTAAATATGTTACGCAAAATGATGCAGATCTCACTATTCCTCGTATTGGCGCTGATTCTGGCGGCATGTGGTGGCGATGGTGATGACGACGGCGGTGATGGTGATAGCGGTAGCAGTGATGTGAACCTGTCACAGAGTTTTTCTGCAGAAGACGCGGGTTCCAGTTTAACCCTCAACTTCGATTATCCTGATGGCTGGGCGGCGGATGAAACCAACTTCGGTGTTGCTAATAGCCAGGAAGTACTTGATTCCGCTGTCAACGCTGATAATCCAGAGTTTGACGGTGAGGATATTGCAGTGTTGTTCCTCATCCTCCCGCCCGAAATGGGCAGTGCACTTGGTCTAGCACCGGAAGCAGGTCCTTCAGATGTTGTGAGCCTCGTGACCGGTCTGATCTTTGAGGGTAATGAAACCAACCTGAGTGACGTTGCCGACTTTGATGCCGGCGATAACAGTGGTGCGATCACCAGCGGTACTGCTACCGTTGATGGCGTAGAATCCTCCGGCACAATTGCAGTTGTACAAACTGCTGAAGACACCTATGTTGCTGTCGTTGGTCGCTACGGTGATGATGCTGACGGCGAAGCAACTGTTCGTGCAATCGCCGCCACTGTTGCCACCGAGTAATCGTTACGCAACACCTTCCAATATACCCTAACAACGCTCTCCCTACGCCCATCGTTTGATGGGCGTTTTTTGTTTGCGATAGAACCGAGATCAGTCTATGCTGTAAGATGAAACAGTTCTACAGACGATCTTTATTGGGGAATACTCTATGTATAAAACAACATCACGCGTTTTAGGTGTGGTCTTGCTGATATTAGCGGCACTCACTGGCATAATCATCAGCGCACAGGATGATGTGTGTGATACGCGCTATGCGACTTCATCAGCGTGTGGCGACATTGCACTAACACAAACCATCGTTGCGACTGATTTCGTAACCGATGAGGCATTTTCTGTAAGTTACCCGGCAGGTTGGTTAGCCGAGGATATTGACGGTATCGTCAACATCGCAAATAACGCCACCGCTTTTGAGCAAATCAACCAATTCCCCTCAGTGCTGGTAAAAGGTGACCTTATCTTAAATGCTCTGCTCGTCCCTGAAGCCGATATTTTTGAGTCTCCATTATCAGTGTTGGAGGCGGTTGTACAGGATAATCGTGACATTGACGATGTTGAATTTTTAGGACAACCAGAGGCAATTGATATTAACGGTGTTTCCGCGGCATATGTTCGTAGTACCGCATCGGCAACAGACTTTGAAATTACGACAGATACACCATTCTATACCACGCTCATCGCCACCCAATTATCGTTTGGGTATGCGATTACTGTTGGTGTGCATGACGGGAGCTTTGAAGCGGAAATCCGTGCTATTGCCGGATCGGTGATGCTCGGAGAGGCACAGGTAGTTGAGCCAGATAACACGGTTACAGAGTTCAATTTATCTCAGAGTTTCTCCGCAGAAGACGCGGGTTCCA
>DAOTXB010000634.1:0-5748 GCA_034435575.1 Anaerolineae bacterium | reverse complement strand
AATAAATAGTGCAAAATACTTGCAAATAATTTTGAATTCGGGAAAATTAACCAAACTTTATTGATAATTATGGGATAATTATGAAACAATATTCTGGTCAGGAACAACTTGACGAACTTGATATTGTCATATTGCAAGAATTGCAAGCGGATAGCAGTCTGAGCAACGTAGAGCTTGCGCGCCGGATAGATCTTTCTGCACCAGCGACGCATACACGGGTGAAACGGTTGGAGCAACTCGGATTTATCAAGCAATATACTGCTATTCTCGATTACGAGAAACTCGGATATGACATGTTGTGTTTTATTTTTGTCAGTTTGCAGATGCATCAAACCGAGGAAGTGCAGAATTTTCGTGATGTGATGCTTGGATTGCCGGAAGTTCTCGAGTGTCACTTCGTCACGGGCGACTATGACTACATTATCAAAGTGGCGATTCGCAGTCGGCAGGATTTGCAACAGTTTCTAATGGATCGTCTGACACCTATTCCGGCAGTCGCGCAGATACATACACATATCGTATTAGATGAAGTGAAATCAACGACAGCGCTACCACTCACGTAATTGACAATGGCGCGCGTCAACAAGGAGTGCAAGAGTATGGATATTCTGGCTGATTATCATATTAGCCCTGAAGCAAAGAGCCTTAAGCGGTCAGTGATGCGTGATTTGATTCGTTTAATCGCGGATCCATCAATTTTATCGCTTGCGGGTGGCTTACCGGCTGATGAATTTCTTCCGACAGAGGCAATTCAGGATTGCATGAAAACGGTATTAGAGCGTGATGGCGGGCGGGCACTACAATATGGCGCGTCTTATATGCCTTTGCGCGCATGGATTGCTGATTATATGCAAGGAAAAGGGGTTGAATGTACACCAGAGCAAGTATTCATCACCAATGGCAATCAGCAAGGTTTAGCCATTCTCTCTCGTTTGTTTCTCTCAGCGAATTCAACGGCGGTTACCGAATCAATTATTTTTACAGGTATACAACAAATCACAGCTGGACGCGGTGCTGAGGTTATCACTGTACCCACTGACTTTGAAACGGGTATTGATGTTGATGCACTCGAAGAAGCCTTTAAAACATCACCACAACTTGCCGTGTTGATCCCCGATTTCCATAATCCACTCGGTGTGAGCATTAATGCTGAAAAACGTCAAATTATTGCTGAACTTGCGGCAAAGTATCGTGTGCCGATTGTTGAAGATGATCCGTATTCTGCGCTTCGGTTTGAAGGTGATATGTTGCCTCCGATTAAGGCATATGATGAGGCGAATATGGTGTTTTATCTTGGATCATTCTCTAAGATGTTGGCTCCTGCATTGCGTTTAGGGTGGATGATTGCACCGAAATCATTACTGCCTCAAATTACGACATTGCGTGAGTCTCTCGACCTTGAAAGCTCTACACTGATGCAACGGACTGTTGCTGAATTTTTGTCACGCGGATTGCTGGATGCACATTTAAGTCAACTAAACGATGCAAACCATAAACGATGTGATGTGTTGTTGTCATCGTTAGACGAATATTTCGCAGACATCGCACACTGGACAATCCCGCAGGGTGGTTTATTTGTGTGGATGTCTCTACCGGAACACATTGATACCTGGTCAATGTTTGACGATGCATTGGCACGAAAAGTCGCCTACATCCCCGGTGGCGCTTTTTCAGTGATGGGTGAACATAACAATACCCTTCGCTTGAATTTCAGCAAATTATCGCCAGTTGAACTCCAAGAAGGGATTAGGCGCTTGGCGAGTGTAGTTAAATCTCACCTATAAATCTGGAAAAATATTTCGTAACTAAGGAGGATTGATTATGGTCAATCATGTACAGGCGGAAACCCGTCCAATTACTGAAGAGGGTGATTTCCTCAAAATTAAGTCGTTTGATCATGTACATTGGTATGTGGGCAACGCGAAACAGGCGATGTTTTATTGGTGGAAGGGATTCGGTTTTAAACCGGTAGCGTATTCTGGACTGGAAACAGGCAACCGTAAAGCCGCTTCTTATGTGTTGGAATCAGGCAAAATCCGTTTTGTGGTGACTGCGCCATACAAGCCCACAAGTGAAATTGCCGCGCATCATATGTTGCATGGTGATGGAATCAAAGTAATGGCACTTGGTGTGGAAGATGTTGAGAAAGCCTATGCCGAAACCACAAAACGTGGGGCGCGTGGTGCATGGGAACCACGAGAAGAAAAAGATGAATTTGGCATTTACCATACGTCTGCTATTCATACATATGGAGAAGTGATTCATGTGTTTGTAGATCGTTCAGATTATAACGGTCCATTCGCACCGGGGTATCAACCATTAGAATTGCCTACACAAGATGCTGGTTTAGCCGCTATTGATCACATGGTTGGCAATGTAGAGCTAGGCAAAATGAACCACTGGGTCAATTTCTATCATCAAGTGATGGGCTTCCGCCAATTACTGAGCTTTGATGATAAGGACATCAGTACGGAATATTCTGCGTTAATGTCTAAAGTGATGGAAAACGGTAACGGGCGGGTCAAATTCCCGATCAATGAACCGGCAGATGGAAAACGTAAAAGCCAGATTGAGGAATACCTTGATTACTACATGACTCCGGGTGTTCAGCATGTGGCGCTGGCGTGTAAAGACATTATCGGTACAGTGACTAAGCTCCGTGACAATGGTGTTGAGTTTTTACGGGTGCCAGATGTGTATTACGACACACTACCGGAGCGCCTGCAAGGGGTCAATGTAAAAGAAGACCTTGATAAAATCCGTGAATTGGGGATTTTAGTCGACTATGACGACGAAGGCTATCTGTTGCAGATTTTCAGCAAGCCACTACAAGATCGCCCGACGGCGTTTATCGAAGTGATTGATCGTCATGGTTCTCGTGGATTTGGTAAGGGTAACTTCAAGGCGTTATTTGAAGCACTCGAACTTGAACAAGAAAAGCGCGGGAATCTGTAGATGAAGTATCAGATTCAATTGCCAATCGATGGTGATGAAATGGGGATACGTGCTCGTATCCCCGCCTCAATCCGTGACTTTTACGCCTTTGAGCAACACGTCAAAACCGCGAATGAGAATCGCGGACGATCTGTGCCGTCTGCATGGTACGAAATACCAGTGTTTTACTTCACCAATCACACCGCACTTTTTAGTAATGATGATGTTGTGCCATATCCGAATAAATCTAACGCGCTGGATTATGAGCTTGAGGTGGCGTGTGTCATCGGCAAAAGTGGCATGAACATCAAGGCGGAGGATGCCGAAAACCACATTTTCGGCTATATGATCTACAACGATTGGTCAGCGCGGGATTTGCAACGGAAAGAAACGAGCGTTGGTTTAGGTCCGGCAAAAGGCAAGGACTTCGCGCAGTCATTTGGACCATATCTAGTTACGCCGGATGAACTCGCAGACCGTCACGCTGGTAGGGCAGGAGTTTATGACCTTGAGATGATCGCACGGGTGAACGGCGAAGAACGCAGTCGCGGTAACTGGAAAGATATACACTGGTCATTCGGGCAGATGATCGAACGTGCCTCGGATGGGGTGATGCTAAATCCGGGTGATGTGATCGGCTCCGGTACAGTGGGTACAGGGTGCCTGCTGGAAGTCACGAAAGCGCAGGGACCCTGGTTACAACCCGGTGATGTTGTGGAATTAGAAATTGAACGTCTGGGCGTGTTGCGGAATATAATTGGTGAAAAAGAGGATGTCTAAGCGATATGACCGAGCCATCGAATAACAAAGACATAGCATGGATTGAGACAGTACCGGAGAATGAGGCAACTGGCGAACTTGCCGATAGCTACAAAGTTAGTGCAGACCCTAAAACTGGCGATGTCGATCACATCATGAAGATTCATAGCCTCAATCCGCAATCGTTGTTCGATCATTTCAACCTATATAAAACGCTGATGTACGGTAAATCGCCGTTAAAACGTCCTCAGCGTGAGATAATTGCGGTCGTTGTTTCTGCAATCAACAAGTGCAGATACTGACTGTTGCATCATGCGCGTAATCTTCGCCAGTTGGTGAAGGATGATGATTTAGCAACACAATTGGAACGAGATTATACATTAGCGGAGCTAACCGAAATGGATCGGGCGATGCTCGATTATTCAGCAAAACTGACACGGACACCGGGCGATATGGTAAAAAGTGATGTTGAAAAGCTGAAAACACTTGGTTTTACGGACCGTGCCATTCTTGATATTGCACAAATCGTTGCGTATTACGCCTATGTAAACCGGATTGCAGATGGATTAGGCGTATCACTGGAATCCTATTGGGCGCAAGAATGATCGAAAGAGTGCTGGGTACTTGGTATCTGCGATTGTATGAATCGCGCTATGTGGACGGTCAGGTACGTCAACCGATGGGCGACAATCCGCATGGTGTGTTGACCTATACCGTTGATGGTCGCGTATCTATCCATATGACACGCCATGATCGTGAACAATTCACGAGCGACGATTGGATGCACGGTACAGATGACGAAGTGCGCGATGCTTACGAGACCTATATTGGCTACTTTGGGCGTTTTACGCTGGATGCAGACGCTGGCACTGTCACACATCATATTGAGGGGTGTTCGTTTCAAAATTGGACAGGGAAAGACCTGACACGCTATTTCTCACTTACCGATAACCGTTTGATATTAACAACGGATCTTGTGCTGATGGGTGGCGGGATGCGTCGCGGCTATTTGATCTGGGAGCGAGGTAACAATGTATTGTGATGATTGTGTTGAAGTACTCTACATTTATGATGTGCGAGAAATGTGGCTGGATTGGCACGCGGAGTGGGATCAGGAGCGCAAAGATCGATATTTAGTACGACAAGACATTGTTAAACCTCTTTCTGCTGACGGTTATTGGACATCTATCACCTACGCCTCAATTCCTGAATTTAATGCGCGTAGACTGTATAGCAATCTAAAGTTGTTGAAAACAGTTCTCGGGGAGGAGTGTCAGGAAATAAAGTCATCTTGGCTGATTGCCATCACCCGAATTGAGGAGCGAGGTTCTGGGTTATGGATTGACGATCAAATCAACCCTGATTGGCAATTACTTGGTTATGACATCTGCGCGGGACCGAGTTTCTTAATGAATGCTGGTTGGGGTGATGATGAGCGTGAACTTCGTGATAGTTTGCGCCCGTTATTGAATCAGTATCATTTGTTTTCTGATTTAGACACTGCAAAAGCAAACTGGCAAAAAACTCATGATCGTGAACCTTCACACGGACCTTTTATGATCAATGGTTTGTATCTGGTAGAAGAAATTAATCCTGAAAAGAAATAATATTTGGAGGTTAAAGGTGCCTTTTTATACACGATTAGGGGAAATTCCCCACAAACGACACACACAATTCCGCAAGCCGGACGGTAGCTTATATCGTGAAGAAGTGATGGGACTTGAGGGATTTCATGGGATTCAGTCCATCCTCTATCATCACTTTTTACCGCCCCGTGTGCTGAAAACTGAATACCTCGGCTCGACTAAAGTTGAATATGCTGATTTTGGGGCAATCCGTCATCGTGCGTTCGCAACAGCACCGATGCAAGCGGGTGGAGATGCTGTCTCGGCGCGCCGAGCATTGATGGGCAATAATGACGTGACCATTGGTATCAGTCGACCAACAGCAAGCATGGACTATTTTTATCGTAACGCGCAGGCATACGAAGTCTGGTTTGTACATGAGGGGCACGGGACACTGAAATCACAATTCGGCAATCTTGCCTATGAACCG
>DAOTXB010000633.1:0-12648 GCA_034435575.1 Anaerolineae bacterium | reverse complement strand
GACGTTCTGACGGAATATGCAAGAAACCGGACGCATAAATGACATTGTAGACATCCAATAACAGCAATCCATCGAGGTCTGCATGGGTATCTAAGTGCGCCTGAATTTCCGCCACTTTACGCCGATAGAATGCCTCGCCTAAGGGCATCATGTCAGCGTTACTTCGTGCTGATGTGTACCAGCGCGTTGTGCCCCGATTTTAAGCTGTAGGGTAGTATTTTTTGGCGCACGCACTAACCATTCCACTTTTTGTTTGGTATCGCTCCATTCGCGTAACCACGGTGACCATGTTGCGGTGCGTTCATCGCGTCCGGCGAGATGCCCGATGTCCTGACTCTGCATCCCCATGAGCACCTCTGCACTATCCGGTAATGTCAATTCAACCTGTACAGCCCCTGCCGTACCATGCTTGAGGGCGCGTTGTGTCATATGCGTGGGCAAAAAGCCGATATTACTCACGATTGCCGTTACTTTATATAGATCGTCGCCTATGGCTTCTGACTCAATCTCGTTGATGCGTACTAAAGGTGTACAGGCGGCGTGCATCAAGGTAAACATACAATTGTTGTGGATGGTATCCGCGAGGAATTTTCGACCAGTTTCGGTCACCGCAAAGGAGGCAGGCGGTGGATTGCGGAAGGTATACATATGTGTCCATCCACCGATTTCTACCTGCCCAAGTTGAGGATGGTCAAACGGTGCCCACTCCACAAAGCCCTTACCACCTAAATGCTCATCATTGTATTTCAGCAGTTTGAGTTCATCTTCGGTAGACCGTCCGCGAATCTGATATTTTGCAGGGTTTTCGATCCCTGCGGCTAATTCAGGATTCCACAATTCCGTCGAAAAGGTGATGATCCCCATTTCGTCATATGACCACTGCATCAACGAGCCAACGCGGGGTTTATCGGGGTCTGTTGTAAATTCTTCATACACACTGATGACAGGATAGCCGGTAACATCTGTCCCCATCGCGCCAATCGTCTTATAGAGTGCAAGGTCAAAACGTGGAAGGGTATCATCAGGCTCGACCAACGAAGGACGTAACAGCAATCCACCGTGTGTATGATAGCACTGCATACCGGATATATTGGGGTGGTCAAGGATGAAACGGGCAACCGCATTCGCTTCCGGTTCAGAAAGTGGGTACTCCCCTGCACCATATTGCCGGAATTCACCGCGCCAGCCCGCAGGAAAGTTGCGGTTCATGTTGCCATCACGCGGTTTTTGAATCTCAAAGTTGACACCGTCCCATTCACCGCGAATTTCGCCTTCACGGTATAGACGATAATAAGGTCCTTTACCCACTTCTCCCGGCTTACGCAATGCCATCAAGCGCGGGTCTGCATCAGAGATACGCCATTCACCCGCAGGGTCTTCGATACGCATTTGCACAATCAGACCGTCGCCATTAATATCTTGCTGGCATAAACCGTGTGTTTGTTCTTCACCCGGTAAATAGCGCCCATTACCACACCAATGATGCCCTGTAGTCAGGCTGATCTCTGCTCCGTCAGGGTTCATGCGCGGAATAATGTAAAAGGTCGTGTTATCCAGTAACCATGTGACCATTTCCTCTTTGCCATAATTCTCAAGCAAGTACCAGATGGTGTAGAGTGCGGTGTGCGATGTTGCCACTTCCTCTGCATGGATATGCCCATCAATGTAAAATGCTGGTTTCTGGTCATGACTTCCCGTCGCCGTGTTGGTAATGGTCATCGCCCAAACGTCGCGCCCCTGCCAACTTTTGCCGAGCGATTCAAGACTAGCAAAATCAGGGTAAGCCTGCGCCATCCCCTGTAAATGTTGCGTCAGGTCGTCGTATATAAAGTATTCACCAAAGTCTATTGAATAAGTCATTTTCTTGTCTCTTAGTTAACCGGATTTGGACGTACAAATTTTCCACCACCACGCTCACCGACGATCTCGCCATCAGCAAATACCGTCGTACCGTTGACCAGCGTGCGTACAACCTTGCCCTTAAAGGTCATGCCTTCATACAATTTGTCACATTCACGCGCCTGGCTGAACAGCATGTCTTTGTGAATGGTCGTGGTCGAATTGGGATCATAAATTACAATGTCTGCATCAGCATTGGTAGCGATAACGCCTTTGTTAGGGTAAATACCAAAGCGTTTTGCGCCGTTTGTGCTAATGAGCTGAACTGCTTTTTCAATGCTCATCTTGCCCTTAAGCGCAGTATCCATCATCCCCAGTAGCAATTCCTCAACACCGGGAGCGCCGGGCGGGGTGCGCCAGATATCAGTACGTGCCCGCTCTTTTTCCTCTACGGTAAAGGGAGAATGATCGGTTGTCACCGCCATAAGTGTGCCGTCTGCCAATCCTTCCCACAGCGCCTCTTGATCTGTGTGTTTACGCAGTGGTGGGTTAATTTTGGCATATGGACCGACCCGTTCTAGATCAGCTTCCGTAAAGAACAGATAATGTGGGCACGTTTCTGCCGTTGCAGTAGAACCAGCTGATTTAAAGCGCCGGAATACCTCTAAGGGTTCCTGTGCGCTCAAGTGAGCAATGTGGATATTCGCGCCAATACTTTCGTTCAATGTAAGTAATGTAGCAATCGCGAGGGCTTCAACATGCGGTGGGCGGGATTCACCATGTGCGGGGACATCATTACGGTTCGCCTGCTTAAGCTGATCAGTATGCCACTCCAGCAGTTGATCGTTTTCCGCATGAACAGCGCATACAAGGTTGGTATCCGCAACGAGCTTCAATGCCTGATACAAATCCTGGACATCGGGCAGACACAAGCCTTCAAATTCGTCATCACGTCCGGCGGGAGCGGCTGTCATGAAGATTTTGAAACCAATTGCACCCTCATTGACCATATCGTCAATTTCGACTTTATCCAGCAATCCAGGTGCCGCGTATAGCCCAAAATTCACATAAGCATCATTGTTTGCAAGTTCTTTACGCATCCTAAAAATATCGCCAGTTGCACAACAGGGTTTAGAAATCGGCATTTCAAAAATGGTCGTCACACCACCAGCGGCGGCGGCGCGTGTTTCTGTTGCAAAATCACCACGTTGTGGATAGGCAGGTGCGCGACAATGGAAATGAATGTCGATTGCCCCCGGAAGCACCAATTGATCTGTAGCATCAATAGTTGTATCCGCCTCGGCAATCGTTCCACGTGTGAGTAATGCAACAATCTTACCGTCATTAATTGCGACATCTACTGGCACAATACCGTTTTCAGTCACAACGTCACCGTTTGAGATAATGGTTTCGAATCTCACCGTTGTTTATCTTTCCTATGTATTTTTTAAAAGTGTTTGCTTCACAAAATCCAGTAGGATAGTGGTGGTAGCTTGAAGGTCATTGATATTGACATGCTCATCAAAGGCGTGTGCCACCTCATAACTGCCCGGACCAAAGATAATCATTTCCCCTCTCATCAAAGACAATAAGTGCTTCGCATCACTACCTGGCAAATACCCGACAGGACCGGGATCTTCGCCGAGTTCCGTCTCAACACAACGTAAAAAGGTTTGCGCGAGTGGAGAATTGGCAGTTGAATCAAACCAGCTTGAAAACAGAAAATCATCCATTGTGAGCGTTGCTTCGCCAGCATCAACGGATTCAATCACTTGACGCAATTCAGCCTTCACGGCTTCAGGGTCTTCTCTTGGGATCATGCGACGATCTAGCTTGACGGTGCATGAATCCGGCACAGCATTGGCGGTACTTCCACCAGAAATTACCCCCACATTACAGGTTGGCACCCCGACCATCGGATGGCTTCTCTGTGCCAATTGCTGATGATAATCTTGTAATGCCAGCACGGCTTTCGCCATCGCTGTAATCGCATTAATCCCACGATCCGGGTTTGTCGCATGGACTGATTTCCCCTTCGCATGAACAGTTGCACGCATCACGCCTTTATGGGCAATCGCAACCTTATTGAAGGATTGTTCACCCACAACGATAAAATCACACGCTGGCAAATGACCATTATCTGCCATCCAGCGCGTGCCAAGCTGACCACCGACCTCTTCTTCCGCCGCACCGACCAAAACGAGCGTACCCTGCAATTGGTCGGGGTGTTGTGCGGCGTGCAAAGTAGCAATTATCATGCTGGTAAGTGGGGCTTTATCGTCGATGCTCCCCTTGCCATATAGTTTTCCGTCTTTGATGACCGCTTCGTAGGGGTCGACATGCCATTTCGAGGCTTCAGTTTCTGCAATCGGTACAGTGTCAATATGTGCGTGTAGCATGATAACCGGTTCACCACTGCCAATCGTCGCAATTACATTGATCGCTTCAGGTTTTTCTTCCGGCGCGGGTGTTTCTACCCTACAACCACTTGCTCGCATTAAATCGGCGATATAGGTGGCGATCTCCTGTGTATCCCCCGGCGGGTTAGGCGACGGAATACGAATCAATGCCTGAAGCAACGCCACTGAATCAGGTATATTTGCCTCTGTCATTCGAGTTCACCTTCAATTTCCGCATAAAAACAGCACCAATCGCCCGTTTGTACATTTGGCAAGGCGCGTAATCCGAAAATCATGCCATCAGCGGGCGCGGTCAATTCTGCCAGCATATCGCCATACACATCGACAATTTTCGCTATGGCATCACCCTTTGTCATCCAATTTTGAAATTTAAGCGTTGGTTCAGCCAGAAACATCCCGCTTACAGGGGCGAGTAACGCGTGTTGAAAGCCGGTCAGGTGCTTTTCAGCCATTGTTGCCTCGCCATCAATGATGTTGTAATGTCGCAATATATTGAGGATTCCATCGGCAAGGGTGCGTCCACAGCGATGGAACTCACTCGGCGATGTTGCAGACCGTCCACCAAGTTCCACCGTTAAGCCATATTTCCCCGCTTCAAACATCACCGCAGGCGGGCTTCCGCTGGGGCGAATATTTTTGAGGATTAACGACCAATCTTCACCCATCGCTTTCGCTAATTCAATCGCTTCTGGCTGGGTGGTGGTAAAAATCGTCTCGGATAGATAACTATGTGATCCACCGGAGTGAATGCTAATCTCAAAAGTTGCCACATCGCGCATCCATGTGCTGTGTGTATGCGCCAGGCGTTCTGTCAAATAGCCCACTTGTCGTCCAGGATAAATACGATTGAGATCATAACTGAAGGTATCATGGGGATTCCCCCGCTCCGCCGCCTCAAAAGCAGGCACGTTCAACACAGGGATCAGAACGAGACTACCGCGCATATTGGCGGGGTCAAGTTCTGCGTCAATCATATGACAACAGAGCGTGCCCTCTGGCTCATCACCATGAATAACCGCATCCACCCACACACACGGACCGTCTTCTGCTCCGTTGATAACGATTACTGGAATATCCAGAGAGCGCCCGCCACCAAGTTGTGTAACCGGAATAACACCCCTTGCGCGTGTACCCGCCTGAGCAGTTGCTGTTCCAACAGTTAAATCTGACATATCTATTGTCCTAATTAGCAGGTGTAAAGATAAATGAGCGTTACGATGTCACTTTATATTGCTCAACTACAGACTGCATACGCCCGAGTGCTTCTCGGATCAAATCCGTAGATTGCAAAATGCTAATGCGTAGGTATCCGCCCCATTTCTCTCCAAAGCCGGTACCGGGGAAGATCAAAACGCGCCCTTCTTTGAGTAGTAAATAGGATAACTCTGTGGCATGAATGCCGGTTGTTGTGCTATTTGTCCACAAGAAGAAGGCACCACGCGGGTCACTATAATCCAAACCCATCGCAGACAATCCATCCATCATGACGCGACGGCGTTCATTATAGATAGCGCGAAATTCGTTCAACGGTTCAACGGGACCGTTTAATGCCGCCAAGCCTGCGACTTGCGACACCGTTGCGGCAGGACCTGTCGTGCAGGCTTTGACCTTCACCATCGCATCAATGAAGTTTTTAGGTGCGGCAACAAAGCCCACCCGTAAGCCGGTCATGGCATAGGTTTTGGAAAACCCATTGAGCGTGATCGTGCGTTCTGCCATGCCATCGACAGAGGCGATGCTAAAATGTTGCCAGTCATCGTAGACAAATTTTTCGTAGATCTCATCGGAAATAACGATCAAATTATGTTTAATGGCAATTTCGGCGATTTGGCGTAAACGGTTTTCAGTGACGATTCCGCCAGTCGGGTTACTCGGTGTGACGATCAAGAGTGCTTTGGTTTTCGGTGTGATTGCCGCTTCTACGGCTTCTGCCCGCAGATTGAACGCGTCGTCATGGTCTGTCGGGATCATGACCATCGTCCCGCCTGCGCTCGCAATCGCTTGATCGTAAGAGGTATAACGTGGGTCAGGGACGAGCACTTCATCACCGGGGTCAAGTAACACTTGCATCAGCAGAAAGACCGCTTCTTGCCCGCCGGTTGTCACAATCACGTTATCACGATCCACCGGAATCCCGTTTTCATCGCGCAATTTTTGTGCAATCGCATCACGTAATTCCGGCATACCAGCAACCGATGTCATGCCCGTTTGTTGCTTGCGGATTGCCTCCTGTGTCGCGTTTATAATGTGCGCGGGTGTATTGAGGTCAGGGTCACCCCGCCCCAGTGCAATCACGCCATCAAATTGAGCAGACATCTCCATAAGTGCATAGCGCAAAGCCGTGCCATCCGAAGCAACCTGACGAATTTCGTCTGGAATGTTTGGATTGTTCATCATAGGGTTTCCACCAATCCGAGCGATGCCCATTGCGAAACACTGGTCGAACAAATCGTCATACTTTGTTTATAAGCGCGTAATTTTGTCGCCATCGCGGAACCCGCCATCCATCCAATGCGCCAGCCGTCCATCTGTGCGGGTAATGCGCCAATCGTGATAACACGCGCCGAAATTTTCGTGTCCTGCGCCGGATGAAAATTTTGCTCGTTCTGCACCACGTCCCATGCAAGCCACCAATCGTGTTGTTCGGTGAACTTGGCTACTTCTTCACGGGTGGTGTCAGGATCATTCGGCGTGAGGTAAGCAAGGCTAATTTTTGCTGGATCATCCACTGTGTCAACAATCGTCGCACTAGCTAAATGTGCTGTGCCAGTAATCGCACTAGAGTCACCGGGGCAGTAAATTTGTGTGCCCGTTTCCGCCAGTAACTTCACTGTGACGAACCGTGCCTCGGCACGACCACAGGTAATGGTGACTTGATCGGGCGTTATGGCGACATCAAAGCGTGTGTTAAGATGATCGCACACCCATTGGCGTAGGGGCAAAATACCCGGACGATCTGTGTAATGGGTTTTGCCTTCATCCAATGCTTTAATCGCCAGGTCAATCACTGCTTGCGGTATCGTCGGCGTTGCTGTTATATCAACTACATCAGGCAACGCATCAACCCTGCTTGCCAGTGGACGCGATAACGTGGTAGGTGTATTGGTCATGCTTATGCCTCCACCACATCACGTTCAAATGGAAAGTCTATGTCGAGTGTCTGCGCGAGTTCTGCCAGTTCATCGAAGATTTTTGCGTCCAATCGTGCGCCGTTTGCGCGATAATCCGTCTCTCTCAGGTAATCAATTTCACCCGGCACGAAAATTTCATCAAAGCCGGGGCGTAATTTGGCAGATTTCACCATACCCACAAATTCATCCATACGTGCTTTGAAATCAGCAACAGGCATAAACCATTCAATGTCAATGGCAATGAATGTGTGAGAAACATCCTGTTTAGCAGGGTCAGAATATGGCGTTAAGCCAAAGCCTCCACCCGCGATCACGCCCGTAATCACGTCGGTCATCATCGCCAGCCCATACCCTTTGTGTTGCCCAATGCCGAGCAAAGCACCCTTCATCGCGGCGGCAGGATGATCGGTTTCTTCGCCGTCAGGGGTTAATGCCCAATCTAGTGGCATTTTCTTCCCCTCCCGATCATACCAGATCATCATACCCTTACCGGCTGTGGTCAGTGCAATATCAAGCACAACCGGGAAATCACCGCCTGTTGGTGCGGCGATTCCCCATGGATTAGTACCCACAACACCCGTCGATGCACCCCACGGTGCCATCTCCGGTCCCGCGTTGGTCATGGCAATACCAATGCAATTGTGCTCTAGTGCCAGACGTGCTGGAACAGCGGAGGAACCGTAATGCGTACTATTGCGTACGATAACCGTCCCAACACCACTGACTTTGGCTTTCTCAATGGCTAATTTCATCGACCTTTGTGCGATAGGTGACCCCAGCCCATTATGGGCATCTACGAGTGCTAACGCCGGGGATTCTTTGACAATTTCGTATTGTGCGCCGGGGATGATCCAACCTTTTTTGATACGCATGTTATACGTGGGTAAACGACGCACCCCTTGCCCTTGACCGGGGAGACAGCGCAATTCACTTTGCATCAAGCCCCGTGTACACATTTCTGCTTCTTCCTGAGATGTTCCCATTGCAAGAAAGGCATTCAGGGTAAATTGCTCCAAATCATCAACCGGAACCCGAACCAATGTAATTGCCATAGGGTTAAATTCCTTTGACCGATTTATATTCCTCAAGTTCTTCCGGTGTGTAAACTTGCATCAATTCCAGCTCGATACCGCCTGCCTCTTGTTCAAGGAAAGCCACCCAACCTTCAGGATGCACATGACTGCCTTTGACCTTACACGCGCTACACTCTTTTAGGGTTGCGCCTTTTGCCTGTGCTTCTTCTAAAGCGACATCAATATCCGGCACTGCATAACAAATATGATGTAACCCCTCATAGCCTCGTTCTTTAATCCATGTATCAAAGCGCCCGCCCGCATCCAATGATTGGCACAGCTGATACTCCACATCGCCCACATTAAATAGCGCGACACGATTGCGCGATTTCAAATAATCCTCGACATTGGCATCATGCCCTACACCGAGAAAGTCTTGATACGTTTTTAGTGCTGCATTTGCGTCGTTCACTGCAAATGCCATGTGCTTGATGTATCTACCGTCCATGAAAGCCCCCGCAAAATTAATCGTTCAGGTTAAATAGTGTTTTTACATTCACACCGGATGTCACCATCGGCGCGATTCCGTTTTCTGTTGAGGTCATCATGACGGTAATACCCGGACCGTATCCATGACGGGGGCTATCCCCCTGCCCGACAACACCGATCCCGATTGACCCACGCCGGAAGCCATGATTCCAACTGCTGTCGAAATCAGAAAGCGCGACCACATCACCCAGTTTTAAGTCATCTAAACCGGCTTCTTTAAGTGCGTCTTTATCTGCCGTTTGAATATGAAGTGATCCGCCTTCGCTGGTCAGCCCTGCCCCCGCGCCTAGCAGATGTGGCGGCACAACACCAACGACAGACACCGCGAGCTTGCCGTCATCAGCAGTAGCAACTTCTAGATTTTCCAGAAATTCTGGCGAGCAACTTTTCAGCTTAATATCAGGGTGATCGGGTAATTGCATCCCGACACCTTTAGTACGGATCACAATTTTGTCACCAATTGCCATTTTTTCGCGGACAGCTTTGCTAAAGTGGATGATGACATGCTCAGAGAAGCGTCCCGATTTTCCGGTTACAACACCACGTTCACCGCTTGCTCCGCCGGACATCACGATAGCGGTATTACCCACACATGACAGAATATTTAATCCCCGATTACCAGTATCATCCTTCAGCTTGATACTCACACCCGGATGGATGCAGTCCGCTAACCAGCCATAGGCAGAGTCACCGACTGAGACGTTATAGACAATCCCCCCGAAGGCGGGTAATAGGAATGGTTTTCCTTCTGAAGTGAGGAGATATGGTGAAGCCGGTAAACCCGGGAAGCCTGGAGATGCCACTTGTCCCATTGCGGATACGATAACTAATTTATCAGCGTTCGTTTTTACGCTCATGATTGCTCCCCGATGTTGAGATAATTAGCGATATTGGCATTCGGGTCAATCACCCATTCAATACTTGATTCTGGACAACTCATCAGCGCCAACATGCCGGGTCCGTGCCCATTCATCACCGAGTCGCCATGAATGCATAACACAATCGTGACCGCGCCCTTACGATACCCGCGCCCCCAGCGATGGTCAGCATCAGGAATGACAACCAGATCACCGAGGCGCATCTGATCAATGCCAAGTTCTGCCATAAGTTCACGATCACCAGACATCAAGTCTTGATCGACATATTCAGAGTTAAGTTCTGCACCAGACCCCATAATGCGTGGTGGCAGTTCCATCGTCACCGGAATTTTGATACGGTCTGCATTCACCACGTCAATTGGGATGCTGTTAATGAGTGCCGGACTGCATTTTTTGACCTCGATCTGAGGATAATCCACAAAAGCGATCCCGCGCCCGTGTGCGACAATCTGGATTGAATCACCGATGCAGAGTAATTCTTTTGCATCATCGGGGAAGTCAATCAACATGCGGGCATGCTCGCCAGTGACAATGCCTTCTGCCCCTTGCGCTAAACCACTGGTCACAACCGCTTTATTGCCGATACAGCTTAAATAATGAAGTGCAAATTCTTCTGCTTGGTCTGGATTTGCGATTGAAACCCCTGGCTCAACGTGATCCCCCGCCCAGCCAAAAGCAGGGTCGCCGACGCGTGCGTTATAAACTACGCCAGACATCCCGGGCAATACCCGCGCAGTCCCATGATTATCTGGAATATAGCCCGGATACCGCATTGATGGTTGTGTCACGTTGCCGGTGACTGCAATTTGTACAAGTTGATCTTCATTTGTTGTGGGTCTTGCCATGTGCAATATTCCCCGCTTGCGTTTAATAATTCTTAGATTGTGCTGTCAAATGAAACCTTCTGGCACGGTTTAGTAAGCGATTGAGATCATGATTTTTCTCTTATATCTCTATTCCTGAGCCTTACCGGGGCATTTTCTTGACAGGTAAGAGTGAACCGCTTATAATCCTTGCCATGTCGTCAGTCGATTGTCGACAATAGACGAGATGCTAGAGATTATATGTTTACCTAAGCGGGTTGTCAAGAAGATCAGCATATGAGCGATTCAAACAATTCTTTGTATCAATTAAAGAGTAAATCATTACGTGAACAGATCCTTGATGTGTTACGCGATGCCATATTAACCGGGGATTTAAAGCCGGGGCAGAACTTAGTAGAAACGGATCTCGCATCACAACTTGGTGTAAGTCGTGCGCCACTACGAGAAGCGATTCAAACACTCAACAATGAAGGGTTGATCGAAACCATCCCTTACCACGGTAGCAAAGTACGCACGTTGACCAAGACTGATCTTGAAGAGTTATATAGCATGCGGAGTGTGTTAGAAGTCTTTGCAATCCGGCGCATTATTGATCAACGTGACACGGAACATATCGACAAGTTAATGACAATTTATCAGAATATGTTGGAAGCCGCAGAAGCAGATGATCTCAAACAGGTCAGCGCTATTGATCGTGTGTTCCATAACACCTTAATCGATATGAGCAACCATAGCTTATTGCAATCCACATGGAATTCCGTTGCGTTACGTGTCCGGCAAGTGATGGCATTACGCAATCAATACAACAGCGACATCAAGCAAATTGCTTACAATCACCTGCCTATTATTGAGGCGATTCGAGACAGTCTTGTAGATCGCGCCGTTGCATTGATCGAAGAACACGTAGCCTCTGCCGGTGATTTAATCGTCGAAGATTGGGATGAAAACGAGCAAAGGATGGAAAAAAATGATCCAACCTAAAACAGTGCTCGTCACCGGCGCAAGTGGGTTTGTTTGTCGACACATCATTCAGAGCTTACTCCATGATGACTACCATATTATTGCGGTAGATCGTCATTTCGACCCTGAGTTAGTACAATTCTGGGCGACTCATTTTGTTGATCAAGTACAGGTTTTATCATCCGACCTGACTACATTGGAAGATCAACCCATTGACTTTGTCGTTCATGGTGCGGCAATTACAGCAACCGCACAGGAAATGGGCTTGAGTGCAGAAGAACATTTACGGGCTAATCTGGATATAACGCTAGATATTTTAGCGTGGGCGCACCGTAATAGTGCACAGCGCACCATCTGCGTCAGCTCAAGCGCTGTTTACCATAAAACGAGCGGAATGGTGACTGAAGAGCACCCAACCACACCCGATAATCTGTATGCCATTGCTAAAGCCACAACAGAATCTTTAGTAGAAACGTTACGAAGCGATTTTGACCGTGACGTGATTACAATAAGATTGAGCAATATTTACGGCACCGGTGAAGTATCCCGCCAAACGCGACCACGCGTCAGCCTAATTACCCGGATGGTACAGGAAGCCTTGCACACGGGCAAAATCACAGTTAGTAGACCAGAAGAATCCCGTGATTGGACTTCTGCAACTGACGTAGGACGAGCGGTTTGTGCCTTATTAAAATCACCACATTTGCGTTACGGATTATACAATGTCGCGTCACAACAGATTATTACAACACAGGCATTAGCGGAGATGATTGCATCTCAGATCGTCGACACGCAAATAACTATTTCAGCGGACGATGACACAGCACCACAACTAACACGTCATGGTTACCTCAGCCACCAACGATTGCTAGACGATATAGGATTTGACTCATGGACACCCCTTAACGAGGGAGTCGCGCAGGTCATCGAACATTATCGTGATTTAGAGGTCGTAAGATGACTTTGCGCGTTGTATTAGCGGGATTAGGTGTGCGTGGCACGTACTGGGCGGATGTCATTACGCGCTCAGAACA
>DAOTXB010000632.1:0-2213 GCA_034435575.1 Anaerolineae bacterium | reverse complement strand
AGCAACTTCACGTGCAAAGCCCATTTCATGCGTTACCACGACCATCGTCATACCACTACGCGCAAGCTCTTTCATCACATCAAGAACTTCCTTAATCATTTCAGGATCAAGCGCAGATGTCGGTTCATCGAATAACATGATTTTTGGATCCATCGCAAGCGCACGGGCAATGGCAACGCGTTGTTGTTGACCACCCGATAATTGACCGGGATATTTGTTTGCCTGTTCTTCAATACCTACACGGGTTAGTAGGTCAAGCGCGATTTTTTCTGCTTCGTTACGACCACGACGGCGCACATAACGTTGAGCAAGTGTGACATTTTGCAATACTGTTAAATGTGGGAAGAGGTTGAATTGTTGGAATACCATACCAATCTCACGGCGGATTGCACTAATGTTGCTTACATCATTACTTAGCTCAATACCGTCAATGATAATCTGCCCCTCTTGATGCTCCTCAAGGCGATTCATACAACGAATCAGCGTAGATTTTCCGGAACCAGATGGACCAATGACCACGACCACTTCACGCTCTTTTACGGTGAGGTCAATATCCTTGAGGACGTGAAACTCTCCATACCATTTATTGACATCGATACATTCGATAATATCGTTCGAACCGATGCGATTTTCGTGGCTTTCTGCTACTTTTTCTTGAACCATAATTGTTCTTACCTCACAAATTAGATGGTGTCGCGTCTGACCGCGCCCGAACCAGTACGTTCGATTCTACGGCTGACATCTGCCATGATATAACTAAATACAAAATAGATGATCCCAACGAATAGATACCCTTCACGCGGGAAAGCGATAAACCCGGTTTGGCTATCCCCAAGAATCTGGTTCATTGTTCCCAGAATTTCAAATAGCCCGACAATGTATACCAGAGAGGTATCCTTAAATAGGCTCACTGCCTGTCCCATCATCGCCGGAATAACAGCCCGTAATGCCTGTGGCAGTACGATGAGTACTGTTGTCCAGAAACCGTTCAAGCCAAGGGCATAGGATGCTTCTAACTGACCTTTTGGCACAATCTGTAAACCACCGCGGATGACTTCTGCCATATATGCGGAAGTAAATAACGTGAGAACGACCATAATACGGATGACCAGATCAACATCACCTAATCCAAAGCCGAAAAATGGAATGATGAAACGTCCCATAAACAGTAAGGTGATAAGGGGAACACCACGCAATACCTCGATAAAGACAGTACATAGCAGGCTAATAATCGGTAGTTCACTTTGCCTACCCAGTGCTAAGATCATACCGAGTGGGAAAGAAGCAATAATTGCCACAGCAGAGAGGAGCAGTGTTAACGTCAAACCACCTACAACACCGGTGTCAATTGATGGCAGTGGTGCAGTTTCTGTCGCACTCGCAAAGCCAGTTAATAAGATAATAACTATTGGGACGGACAAAATCCACAATAATGTCATTGCCTGTGATGTGCTTTGTGCGCTCTCTTTTGACAGTTGAATCAATGAATATAGGAGAACAGTAACAACAAATGACGACAGGATGAAAAACCTTATCGCATTCATCGTCTCACTCGGGTTAGCGGCACTGGCGATTTGAATGCCCATCCATCCGATAAACCAGAGCGCCGCGAAGCTCAATAGAATCTGCTCAAAGTATTTGAGTGAGGGCGTTTCTGGAATACCAAAGCTAATGGAAATATAGCCGAGAAAATAGGCGATAGCTCCTACGATTACCGCATTAAAGAAGAAACCTCGAACCTCCAACAGGAAAGGTGCAAACTGTAAGCTAAACCATTGGGGTACGGTACGTGTACCTTCAAAACGCAGATCAGTCCGGTTTGTCGCAGTTGCACAACCGGGACAATCTAACTCCGGTGGTGCGCCATAGGTTTCGATACGTGATTCTGTGGCACTACGTGTACCTCTGAAAATATCCATATTGTCTACGATAAGCCATGCAGACCCTTGAAACTCCGGTGCTGTCTCATCCTCTTCCACTGGTGGAAAAACAGCTGTATAGGTGTACCATCCAGAATAAGGGGCGGTGAAAACAAAGTCACTTGACTCTGTAGAACCTTCGGTGAAATCAGATTGTTCAATCACAAGCCCGTTATTATCCCAGATTTGAACTGCCACATTCAGGTTATAATCTGCCGGATCACGATCACCACGATTTATAGATGTTGATGTAGCGTTGTATTCATCGAAAGCCGTGTTTGCTTGCTGGTTATC
>DAOTXB010000631.1:0-2261 GCA_034435575.1 Anaerolineae bacterium | reverse complement strand
ATGTTTATCCCTTGCCGAATCGCGTTGAGTGCACTCTTTTCGTCCTCAAAGCCCATACCCTTAACAAAACCTGCCGCCAGAATAAAGGGGTTATCTAACCACACATCACCAGCAGAAATGACCATTTTCTGAAACGACATTTTGTGTATATTACGCAATGTAAGTATTGCGGTTTCATTGTTGTCCAATCTTTTTAGTACGTTCGATACACGGGCGTGTGCATCCTGTGCGGATTGCGTAAAGAGCAACGGACGAACGAGTTGATACAGACTTTTTGAGGCATGAAGGAATGCTGTATTAGCCATAAATCCCCTGACCAAAGCCTTCTTCGACGAGCACTTGCTCTCCATCATAAACTTTTGTGCCACGAATCCACGTTTCCATAACCTTACTAGAAACACGCATACCGGAAAATGGTGACCATCCGCATTGTGTTTGTAGATTGCCGTCATTGATGATGTACGCGCTATCGAGATCAACAAGTGTATATGTCTCATCCGGTGCGGTCACGCCGAAAATTTTGCGCGGGTTGATGCTGACAAAATCAATCATCTGTTCAACTGTCAGCCGTCCTTCATCTACCGCAGTGCAGAGTAGGGGCAACGTGGTTTCTAGACCGGGCACACCATATACAGGTGCATCACCAGATTTTTCTTCGAGTGTGTGCGGCGCATGATCAGATTCAACAATATCAATAATTCCATTTTGTAGTGCTTGCCACAAGGCATCTTGATCGACTTTGGTCTTAAGCTCCGGTTTCATCATGCCTTTGCTTCCAAGCACGCTAACATCATCCTGAGTTAACCATAAGTGATGCGGGCATACGCCAATAGTGATTGGCAACCCTTCTTCCTTAGCGGCTGTTAGATAGCCGATTTCTTCCGCAGTGCTGATATGTAAGAAGTGAGTGGCACCTTGATCTTTACGCACAAGCTCAAGAATCTCTAAGACAGTCTGACCTTCTGCATGAACCGAGAGCACCTTACCGTTGTCCCATGCATGGATATGTTTGCTACGCTCATTCTGGTCTTCAATCAGTAAGTCGCCGGTTGTGTCATTACAGAACATTTTCAGACCACAAACATCCTCATGAATGGCAAGATATTCGTGGAAATTGCCGGATTGTGATGCGCCGAAATAGGCACCATAATCGCAAACAGCATGCAAGTCGAGCGAGGTTAACTTGCGGTTGAGTGCGGCGCGATTTATGGTGGAAGGGGGCGTATTTGGCATATCGAACACCGCCCAATAACCACCTGCTACCGCGGCTTTTGTCTCAGTAAAAAATGTTCCTTTATGTGTCCATTCTAGTCCGCGCAGATGTACATGAGGGTCAAGCATTGCGGGTATTTTAATGAGTTTCGTCATGCGTTAACTTTTACCCCTAAGATATTGGCGAGCAACGCCGCCCGTACAAACATGCCATTTTCCATCTGTTCAAAGTAGACAGATCGTGGGTTCTGGTCAAGGATATCATGATCTGCTGGTGTGCCCATTTCATGCTTTCGGGGCAATGGATGCATTAAAATGACATCGCGCTTGGCACGATTTAGCACCGCCGGTGTCATGATGAAGTTATCGCGTACTGCATCATAATCTGCCTGACGCGCAAAGCGCTCTTGTTGGATGCGTGTCCAATAAATGACATCTGTAGTATCTAGCACTTCATACAAATCAGCAGTTTCATGAAAATCAATGTTATGGGCTTGTAAGAAGTCGATGATGGTGTCTGGCATTTTGAGTGAAGGCGGAGAAACGAAGCAGAGTTTTGTGTTTTTTATATCATAACGGGCGAGGAGCTTGGCAAGCGAATGTACTGTTCGTCCATAGAGCAGGTCACCAACAAGGGTTATTGTCAGGTTATCCGCGCCATCCTTCAGGTCAACGATAGTGAATAGATCGAGAAGCGCCTGTGTCGGGTGTTCGCCGATACCATCACCGCCACTGATGACCGACGCAGGGGTTTTTATCTGCTCGTTCAATCGGTCTAAATAATAGGCTGATTCATATGATGAGCCGATTTTGGGATGTCGTAACACGATGACATCAGCATAACATCCCGCTGCACGTACCGTATCAGCAAGGTTTTCGCCTTTATAGACTGACGAGAATTGCACGCCATTACTCGCTGTGATGACTGACCCTCCCAAGCGTCTCATTGCCGCCTGAAATGACATATCGGTGCGGGTACTGGCTTCATAAAAGAGCGATGCCATGATGCGCCCGTTGCATATTCGACTAATGGCTTGATCTTTGCTAGC
>DAOTXB010000630.1:0-6103 GCA_034435575.1 Anaerolineae bacterium | reverse complement strand
TTACGGGCAAGGGTGGCATCTATATCAAGTTCCCGCTTGTTGACGCGAAACTCACTCTGATCATCAAGTAAGGGTGAGCCATGGCTACGTAAATGATCAAGCAAGGCTTCACGTAGTTTCACTTTCACATGGTCATATGTAGGGTCGGATATTAAATTTTTACGATCATCAGAGTCTTGCTCCGGGCAGAATAATTGCTCTGCACCGTTGTCGATATAAGCGATGTATTTATATTCACCATCATAAGCAAACGCGGATTGGGTTGTTTCCCCAAAAATTGTTCGTTCCTGTGGTAAGTTTAGAAGCGAGATACCATCCAGATCATCATGAGGTGTAAGTCCCGCTAAATCATACAGTGTTGGAACAATATCAGCAGTCAAAGTCGGTAAGGTGATGTGCGTTTGCAAACGGTCAACCGATTTTGGCAATTTGACAATCAACGGCACATGCGCCGATGATTCCAGAAACGTATATTTTGCAAAGAGATGATGGTCGCCCAGATGTTCGCCATGATCGGATGTAAGAACAATCACCGTATCATCATACATGTTCAGCCGTTTGAGTTGCCCTAAAAAACGACCTAAGAGGTAGTCAATATAGGTAATCTGTGCATAATAATGTTGCCGGATTTTTTTCAAGACCTGTGGGGTGATTCTGTGTCCCTTTTTGAGTAACCGCGCTTCAATTAATGCGAGTGGCTCATCTTCTATGTTAACCCAATTACCGATAACAGCTTCTGGAATATCAAAATCATCATAAAAACGATCATAGGGCTCTGGTGGATCAAAAGGACTATGTGGTGCTTCAAATACCATCCACAAGAAGAAGGGGTTTTCAGGATCCATTTGTGATAATGCCGCGACACTCTGCTCCACAATCCATGCACTATGGGTAAAACGCTCTGGAACGGCACTCACGGCGGGGTAAACATCGTTCCCACCCAGTCCATGCCCACGATACAATCCCCCATAACCATGATCGTCTAGCCAGGCAACGTAATCATCTGGATGTAATGCAATATGCTCAAACCCCAAACGCGCACGCTCCGGGAAAAAGTGCATCTTACCTACAGCGCGCGCCTGATAATCCGCTTCACGAACTAAGCGGTGGGGCAGGCTGTATTCATCAGGGACGGGTGTTCTCGGACCTTCCATAAAATTGAAGGGCATTTTATGTGAGCTACCAGTATAGCCGGTCAGCATCGTTGCCCGTTGTGGCATACACAACGGACAATCCGCATAAGTCTGCGTGCATTGCATCCCTTCATAAGCAAGCTGGTCAAAATGGGGTGTCATCACCGGATGAACCGAATCCGAAATCCCCAAACAATCCCAGCGCAATTGGTCAAGAACAATAAAAACGATGTTCGGCTTATTAGGTGTTGTCACCTGCTTATCCTTTCACACCGGTGGAGGCAAAGCTCTCAATAACGAGACGTTGGGCAAAGATATAGAATATCAGAATAGGAATAACAGATAATGTAGTTGCCGCCATCTGTGTTCCCCAGAGTGGTGTTCCAAACTCATCTGTAAACGCACTGAGCGCGAGGGGTACCGTATATAGATGAGTGTCCTCAAGATAAACCAGCGGTTCAAGGAAAGAATTCCAGCTATGCAAAAATGTGATAATAGCGACCGCAGTCAACGCAGGTTTTGCAATTGGCATAGCGATACGCCAGAAGATTCCCCATCGGGTAAGTCCATCTAACATGGCGGCTTCTTCGAGTTCTTTGGGCATACCTAAGAAATGCTGCCTCATCATGAATGTTGCAACGACCCCATGAGAGCCAAAGATAGGAAATAACACCAGTGGAATATGTGTGTTGTCGATCCCTAACCACTGTACCAAGCGGAATTTTGGGATAATGATAACTTCTTCCGGCATCATGAGTGCGCTGAGCAACAGTAAAAACAATATACCGTTTCCGAAGAACGTGATACGCGCAAAAGCATAGCCTGCTAATGACGAAAATACGAGCGTCCCTGTAGTGACAACTGTAGCAATCCACAGGCTGTTCCAATATTGCCTGACGAATGGTTGTATATCGACAATATTTTCGTAGTTCTGCCAGTACAAGGTATCAGGGATTAAAGTAGGTGGAGATGCGAAAATCTCTAAGGGGGATTTCAACGATCCACTGACCATCCACAAAAATGGAAAGATAAACGGTATGCTCATCAGCAAAAGTGCTATATAAAACCAGAAGTTCTTGGGCATAGAAATAGTAGACATCATTAACGCTCGCTATATACAAAGCGCTTGCGAAGTGTCCACTGTGTAACAGTCGCAATGAGCGCAAGAAAGAATAAGATAACAGCTAGTGCACTGGCATAACCCGTATTGAAGACTTGGAATCCCTGGAAATAGATATAATAAACGAGTACTGTAGTCGCGTTAGACGGTCCACCATTAGTCATAAGAACGATGTGATCGAATATCTTGAGAGATCCAATGAGGGTTAACACGGTCAATAGCAATAATGTGGGCGCAAGCAACGGAATAGTGATTTTAAACAGACGTTGGAACTGATTTGCACCATCAACCGCTGCCGCTTCTTCATAATCTTTCGGGATGCTCTGCAAGGCTGCCAATAAAATAATCATATTAGTGCCTACGTTTTTCAATACACGGGTTACGATGACAGATACCATCGCCCAATCTTCTTCGCGCAACCAGTTCGGACCATCAATGCCAACCAGCCCTAAAAATTGGTTGAGTGCGCCATCATCACCTTGCAAGATAAATTTCCACACAATCGCCCAGGCGGCTGCCGATGTGACTACCGGTGAAAAAAATACAGTTCGAAAGAAAGTTGAGCCTGCAAATTTACGATTTAACAAGACTGCTAAAATCGTTGCTAGCATCAGATTAAGCGGTACCAAACCCAATGTAAACACCAGGCTGTTGATGAGTACATCCCAAAACAAAGGATCTTGATTGAGCATAAAGTTATAGTTTGCAAAACCAGCAGGTTCACTAATGCCGGTGAGGATATTACGATCCTGAAAACTGTAATAAACAACAGCAATCAACGGACCAACGACAAAAAGCAAGAAGCCCAATACCTGTGGCAACACAAACAAATATCCAAAGATCGCCTCACGTCGAGCAAGCCCTATATTGCTAAAGAGGTTGCCAATACTCCGTTTCGGCATTGTACCGCCTTCACTTGGGCTGGATTGAATAGTCATAATTTCATCCTGAGATTGTCGCCGAAGGTTTTGAAGGTTTTCCTTCGGCGACTTGATAACAGAGGTTCTATTGATTTAGCAATGGTTGGATTGAATTACACATCTCATCCATGACACTCTGGACATCCGCATCAGGATTCCATAAACTGTCGAAGATCGGGCGAGAAGTGAGATCAATTGTCGGATAATTCGAATGTACAGGATTGACCCGTGCGTCTGCTAGCGGTTCGATAACAGCCGCGAGCATGCTCGCTGGATCGATTGTAGGATTTGATTCGAGCAACACGTCTGTCTCAAGAACCGACTGGCGAATCGGTGGGAAGAATTCTGCCATTGCCAGCGCATTTTCAGCATTAGTCAGGTATGATAGGAAATCAACGGCAACGTCCTGGTTGGGACTATTGCGGAAGATCACAAAAGCTGCCTGACCGATGACGTTCGCTTGACCGGCAGGTCCTGTAGGCATTGGAGCAATGTCCCAGTCAAAGTCAGCTTCGGCGAGCGGGGCTACACGGCTCAACTGCCCCATAAGGATAGCGACACCGCCACTGTAGAAATCAATGGATTGCCCTGGCTGTTCAAAGGTTTCATCCTCGAAGATCATGCGGTGGACAAGCTCTATCGCTTCAACAGTTTCGGGGGTGCTCATGAGACAGGCGTTATCTTCGTTCCAGGCATCCCCACCATAAGAGCGAATGATCGGTGTGAGTGTTTGCCAGACGCGCTCACCACTATACATCGCACCATTGATGCTCTGGAAACCGTCAGAACCGGTTGCTTCTTTTACCAGTCTCAGGTTTTCTGCAAGATTTTCCCATGTATAATCACCCGCTTCGAGCATTTCATTTGGGTTAGGTACACTGGCTTCAGCGAAAATACTCGCATTGTAGATCAAGATCAATGGTGAGGTAGAAAATGGCACACCATAAACCGCTTCGTCATCAACCCACAAGCCCATAGCACCGGGAGTCAAATCATCGAAGTTGTAATTCTCATCAGATCGCAAGGCTGGACCCATATCTGCCAAAATACCTGATTCAACCCATGTCGGTGCAGAACTTTCGAGCAACCAACCACCATCCGGCGGATTCGAGCCACTCAGGCGGAGGGGTAATGTTGTGATGTAATCGCCAAAGGGAATGAAGTTGAATTCAATAGTGATGTTAGGGTTTTGCGCCATGTATTCCTCAGCCGCCGCCACAAACACAGAGGCACGCGGGGAATCGGGTGGAATCCATTGTGTGAAATTGAGGTTAATCTCCTCCTGTGAACTGGCGAGTGATGTTGTGAGAAGCAGGATCACCGACATCATGAGCGCTACTGCTAATTTACGTGCGAACATTATTTTTCCTTTCGAAATCTTTAGTTTAAACAGATGTATTCGTTATTGTGAAATCATCTTTTCTGTCGATAGTGTTTGCCCTTTCTACATATTGATAAATCAATTTATCAAAACAAGAAAATTAAAAAATAGCCTGCTCCAAATTCAGCAAATTACCCTATTTGTTTAACACTTGTCCCGGTAACAAAATTGCACCCTAATACGATCTGATTCTGTACATCAGCAACGTTATTAAGCTGTTCAACAAGTATGGAGAGGGCTTGTCGTCCCATTTCTTGCCTCGGGATATTGATGTGTGTCCAGTCTGGAACATCATAATCCGGGTTTAATGGATTACCCAGAACAGCAAGAGAAAAATCGTCAGGGCACTGTTTACCCTGCACCCTTGCCAGTTCAAGAAGGCGCATTCCTAACATGTCATCCTGTGTCACAAAAGCGGTAGTCCCAGCAGCAAGTTGAGAGGCGAACCAATCAACAGATAATGTTTCAGCAGCTGCGCTGTGTATATTGTTTTTCTGAATTGGAAGTTGATACTGTTCGACCGCTCTTTGAAACCCTGCCATGCGATCCTGACTCGCGATATTATCACGCATTGCACGAACATAGGTGATATGGTGGTGTCCATGTTTGACCAGATCATCGACGACATGTTGCGTAGCAGTGACATAATCAGCGGCGACATAAGAAATATCCTCTTCAAGATATTCTCTGCGACCAATGAATACAAAGGGGAAATTATCGGCAAGTAAGCGTTTAATATCTTCCGAGTTTTCATGACCGAGCAACAATGCCCCATCTGCAAGCTGTAACCGATTCACTTTTTGATCATAGATGCGTCGTTTTCCATTGGTACTAGCTTTGGAGGCGGTGGCTAACATCAAATCATACCCACGCTTTTCTGCTTCTAGCTCAATACCGATGAGAAAAGGATAGTAGAAGTCACGTTGATGAATGGGAAACATCGACTCAAATGTAAAAATTCCGATGAGACGATTCTGCCCCTCACGCAAACGTTTCGCAAGTGGATTGGCAACATAGCCAAGTTCATTGACAGCATCCCAAATACGTTGCTGAGTTTCTTCACTAACCCGTATGCCTTGCCCAACACGCCCATTAATCACAGCTGACACAGCCGATTCTGAAACTGAAGCGACTCTTGCTACATCTGCTATTCTTGGGCGTTTAGCATTTTGCATAATTAAAGCTTTTTATTATAAGAGCATCATTAACGTGATGATAAATCAATTTATCACTTCTGTCAACAATTCCACCGGTTTGGGATGCATTTCACTTTGGGGGCGGGGTAATAGAATAGGAACATCAGCATCGACAAGAATAAGGTTACGGTTCCATGCCCACATCATCTGATGAGTTGAAGAAGCGATTGCAAAAGCGTGCGCATGAAGCAATTGAGAAACTGCTCGCACAAAAAGGTGAACGTCGCGACTTAAGTATGAACGAGTTGGAGTCATCTGGTTGAAGTGAGCGCTGTGATTAGCTGATGGAATTAGAAATCCTAAGACCATGCATTTCCCGCACACCGTCCACAGATCACACAACATCGCAGACC
>DAOTXB010000629.1:0-2811 GCA_034435575.1 Anaerolineae bacterium | reverse complement strand
AAATACCGTGATCTGACTGAAACATATGAAACCATGCTCTTTGTAACACCAGATGGTGATGTAGAGTTCTTCGGCTACAATATCGAATAGTCAATTGTGAGGTTGGCAGGTCATCTTGTAGGGATCACTTTGCAGATTTAAGCATGTTAATCAAGCGATCATCTCGTAAGCTGTGATGTACCGACACACCAGTGGCATCTTTCAGGTCAGTCTGAGCACCTGCATCAATTAGCATTGCTAATGTTTCTTCAGATTGGGCTGACTGTAGCGCAAACCACATATCAGGATTTGTTTGCAAATTAGGATTCGCCCCTGCGAGCAACAATTCTTGCACAATTGAGATGTAGTCACCTCGAACTGCACAGATCAAAGGTGTTTCCCCGACCACAGGAATGTTAGGGTTCGCTGGTTGTGAGAGTAGATAGCGAACTATGTCTATATCACCCATTTCACATGCGGATTTCAACACAGAATAACCTTCACTATTGACGTAATCAATGTTTGTACCTGCATAGAGAAGCAGTGTGTACTGCACCCCCAAAATTGGTTCTTCCGCACTTTATGTAGAATCCAGCGCCACATGTAAACGGGTTGCCTAAAAACTCATCTTTTCATCGCTCATTTCAACTTCGCAGATGATATGAGCTACAAAGGTCTACACGAATTGCGGAAGAACCCAAAAATTGGACACAGAGAAAAGTAAAGTGTGGTGTCACCAATCCAGAATAGTAGTAACCGTGTACCCACTCACCTATCAGCTTACCCGACATTCTATTCCACACAAATAAAGTGCCCTGGTAACGACATCGGGGTGCGAGACATTCAGGTTCGAGAATAGTGTGGACACTATTTGCAGCGACATATTGTCCATCATGACTGAAAGCGATGCGATGAACGTCGAGTGGTTCACAGGCTGATAATAATCGGTAGTGAGACAAGTCATCTGTATCGTAAAGCCACAAGCCGCCAGACGTCCCTAGTGCGATTTGCTCACCATCTGGCGACCACGCCATATCATGAATCCTATCAGCACCGTCAAAAACGTACTCCGTCGCTATATCATCTTGCTCGACTATGATTGTTATGAAATCCTGATTGGATTTGTCCGGGTTACAACTACACATGCAAAGTAACATGATTGGCAAGAACAACAACCATTGCAATTTGTTATGAATCCGTTGCCCGCGCCACACAAAAATCTCCTAATCGAAAATGCCGAAATCAGATGGCAAAGATAGCAGAATTTTGCGTTGGTAAAAACAATATAGCAACTTCAGTCAAATGTTTTCCGTTGCTTAGACATACAATAAGAACCTGAATATGCGTCTCTATCGTCACTACAGTTGAACATATATTTAGGAGAGCCAAACTATGAAACATCTTATAATTGTGATGATAGTGAGTCTTTTTGCGATGACAGCTATGGCACAATCACATGATCCCATCACAAGCAATTGCTGGTTTACAGCCGATCAAAATACAATCGGTTATCAAGACGAGACCCTGACAGAGCAACATCCTGCCGTACCCACCATGCGTGCTGGTGATAGCTTTCAAGTGACGGACATGTCAGGCTCAGCAGCTTTATTGGCAGTCGATCATGCAATGGGTTTCTGGGTAGACACAAGAAATGGCACTTTTAGTGGTGATTGTTCGAACATCAACGCATACCAACCTGAAAATGTACGCGTTTTGGCAAATACCCGTCTCTGGTCGCAACCCGATGTCGTCTCTGGCAGTGTCACTCGTGATATTACGCAAGGGACAACGGTCACAATAATCGGTGGGACGGTAGTTGGGCGCATACGATATGGATCGCCTGTAACAGCAACATGGTACCCAGTAACGATTGATAACCAAACAGGTTGGGTTTGGGCAGAGCGTCTCGATTTTGAATCCTCACCGATGCTAATCACCGATGCAATTGCTCTAGAGAATGCACGTCTATGGTCACAACCCGATGTCGTTTCGGGAAGTGTCCTTGTCGATATTCCAATTAATACATCTATGGACATTATCGGTGGGCCCACTGTTGGAATGATTCAATATAACGGTTTAACAGGCGTCTGGTACCAGGTTGAGGTGGATAGTCAGATCGGTTGGGTTTGGGAACGCCGTATTGATCTTTTATCAAGTCGTTAAATGCGCTCTGTATTGGGTAGTGAAATGGACAATTCAGATGTGGAAAAAATTATGCCATTAGTGAGGTACTTGATAATTGCATCCGTCTTCTTATTGGCAGGATGTAATCTTGGTAGCCATGAAGCTTCATTGGATGAGCCGTCAATCATCACCACAGCAACAGAATTTATTGAGTTCACACAACAAACAGATTCTACTGTCACTGAAGTACCGATAGCATCAGATAATGCGGAAGCTACATCTGCTCCACCGGAGCCAATAATCTCTGCTGAGACCTCGGTGGATATGACAGACTGTACAGTGCGATCAGATTGGTTTACGTATCGCGTTGTTACTGGTGACACACTTTCGAGCATTGCTACACGCACACAATCGACTGTATTAACATTGTTGGATGCAAATTGCCTCAGTAATGCCAATCTTATCACCGCCGGACAACAACTGTACGTTCCTAATCAAGTAACTGTAGCTAGCCAATCGCAAAATGATACCGGTGACTGTACTGTCACCGCCATACAAGATGCTCAAATCTTTCCACTCTTCGGTGGTACGAGCGGTGTGCCTATTGGTACACTATCACAAGGACAAAGCGTTGTGATTGAAATAGAAGCCCCAACAGGTTATTGGGGATACAAAAATGGAATGAACAATGGAAACTATGTCTGGCTA
>DAOTXB010000628.1:0-2507 GCA_034435575.1 Anaerolineae bacterium | reverse complement strand
CCGACGCTCATTTTAATGGCGGTATCCGCACTATAGACATCTGAAAAGGCGATTGCGATGCCGTCGCACATCAGCGCTGTACCGACCATAATAATTACAGGAGTCAGCGTATCTTTCATGGGTTGTCTGGATAACAGTGGCGCGATGAATTGAATGACAAAACCAAAAGGGATAGACCCCACAAATAGTAGCACCAACAACGCGCTATTTTCCTCGAAAAAATCTGGACCTAATAGACGTACGATAATCACACCGATCACCCAGATTACAAACCCGATGAAGGCATAGGTTAATTGCTGAGACATTGCATACGTAGGACGGCGATTTTGGATTTCCTGAGCAGACATACAGCACAAACTCCTTGATTGATGAATGAGTTTTCAGTATATCGTTTTCTCTTAGGTCAAGGTCAACATCTGAATATGAGGATAAGATTAATTGTTCGCCCGTGTAAGGTTTGTGACGTACAATGAGCAATCCAACAAAATGATAATGAGCAAACCTTATGGCACAGTCGCCCGATAATGCCCCTACCCCGCAGACCGTTATTCGCAGTTATTTGATTATCGCTGGCATTTATAATTTGTCCGCGTCCATCATCTGGGGTGTGAATACCCTGTTTTTGCTCGAAGCTGGACTGAACATCGCGGAAGTGTTCATCGCTAACGCCGCGTTTACCGTCGGCATGGTGCTTTTTGAAATTCCTACAGGTGTGCTGGCAGACACTGCCGGACGTAGAGCATCGTTCTTGTTGAGCGTGGTGGTGCTCTCCGCGACCACACTCGGTTATCTGGCGGTGAGCGAAACTGGCGGGAACTTGCTAGCGTTCATCATTGTCTCCATCTTTATGGGCTTGGGCTTCACGTTTTATTCCGGCGCGGTGGAAGCATGGCTGGTTGATGCATTGGCACATACAGGTTATGACGGCGAACTCGATCATGTGTTTGCGCGTGGGTCGATGGTCACGGGTGCGGCGATGCTGATCGGGTCAGTCGGTGGTGGGATTATCGGCACAGCAGATCTGGCATTTCCGTTTCTGGTGCGGGCGGGCTTGCTGATACTAGCATTTGTCGTCGCCTACTTCACCATGTTTGACCTCGGTTACGAACCGCGCGCGCTCAAATTATCCAGAATTCCAAAAGAAATGCGCGATGTTGCCAGCGCCAGCATAACCTATGGTTGGAAGCTCCCGAATGTGCGCTTGTTGATGTTCGCCGGATTAATTCAGGGCGGGTTTATGATGTGGGCGTTTTATGCGTGGCAACCCTATTTTCTCGAACTTTTTGGCGATCCAGATGCGGTCTACATCGCCGGTATCGTGACCGCGCTTCTGTCAGTTTCGACTATTATCGGAAACATCATCGTGGAGCGCCTGACGCAATTCACGGGCAAGCGTACCACCATTATGATTGCCTCAATCCTGATCTTCTGTGCCGGGATGATCGGTGTTGGTCTGGTGGATAATTTCTATGTTGCGGTGGCGCTCTTCTTATTAGCAATGGGCACGATGGGAATAAGCGGTCCGGTGCGACAGAGTTACATGCACCATGTCATCCCGTCGCAACAACGCGCAACGGTCATTTCAGTCGATTCGATGTTTACCAGTACGGGCGGGATCGTCGGGCAAGTCGGGCTGGGTCAATTGGCGCAAAGTGGGAATATCGCTACGGGTTATGTGGTGGGTGGCGTGACCACGCTATTTTGTATCCCCGTGTTATTTATGCTACGCAGATTGGGGAGCGATGCGGATGTGATTACCCACAAAGCCTCGCATCAAGGGGCGAACGCGGCACAGGGCTTACCCGCCGTCACCCATGTGGATTGTCGTGCGACCCATGAAGTCCCGCAGGTTGAGATTGGGGATTAACGTTCAAGACATTATGCATTCATAAAGCATACAAGCCATATTTTAGGACATATAATAACCATCTTGTATCAGTAGATACAGTACATTTTTGGAGGCAAGCACATTATGCAACCGCCACACTTCGATAAACACATTGATAGAACTGAGTTTCCAACAATGAAGCTCAATCCATCTGCGTTGAAAGAACATTTTGGCAGTGATGATGTGCTACCATTTTGGGTTGCTGATATGGACTTACAGGCGCCAAAAACTGTCATCGATAGCCTTGTTAAACGGGCACAGCATGGTATCTATGGTTATGAGTATAAGACAGGTAATTACTTTGATGCGCTCATCAATTGGTATGAAAAACGGCATCAGTGGCGTATTGACCTCCAGCATATCGAACCTTGCCCTACTGTGCTTAATGCAATTGCCATTCTAATCAATCAGCATTCCAATGAAGGTGACGGCATCATTATTCAGTCGCCAGTCTTTTTCGAATTCAACTCTGTCATCAAAAGCAACAATCGCCAGCGCGTCAAAAACCCACTTAAATTAATCGATGGCAAATATCAGATTGATTTTGACGATCTAGAGGAAAAAGCGTCAGACCCTAGAAACAAAATTTTGATCATTTGCACCCCGCATAACCCCGTAG
>DAOTXB010000627.1:0-36193 GCA_034435575.1 Anaerolineae bacterium | reverse complement strand
TCGATGGCACCACGCGTGCGTTTGATTGAAAGTACATTTGACTGGCTAGACGGGATTAGTCTTGCTGATGAGGAAAATTTACCGACAGTTTTTGTACCTATCTGGAATGATCCACTGATGACATTTAATAAGGATACATACATGCATGATCTGTTGCGTGTGTGTGGCGCACACAATGTGTTTGCGGAACGTGATCGTAAATTTCCATTAGAGGTGGATTTAGGTATTGTTGAACCTTTGCCTGCTGAAGATAATCGGTTTGCAGATAAAGATACGCGCTATCCACATATTACATTTGATGAAATTGTGACGACAAAGCCGGATATTGTCCTTTTGCCAGATGAGCCTTATCCTTTTGCTGAAAAAGATCTTCGAACATTTATGGCATTGGATGTGCCCGCTACAAGAAATAAACAAGTACATTTAGTTGATGGTTCGCATTTAACATGGCATGGTACACGCATTGCCTATGCCTTTGATACACTTCCTACGCTGTTGAACATAAAAACGACAGGTGATGCCACATGAGTAAACGATCAAAGTATGATCTGAGTGATGATATGATCAATATGGTTGCCCATGAGCTAAAGACACCGGTGGGTGCCGCAAAGAGTTTTATTGATCTTATGAGCAAGTTTGGTGAGTTGAACGACCAACAAAAACATTATATGAATCGAGCATTTTCTGCACTTGATCGTATGGAAGAATTAATCAATGATCTGCTCAATTTTTCCCGGTTAGAAAGTGGTATTCCGTTGGAAATTGAGGATGTTGATCTCGCAGATTTAATACACGATCATGTGGACTTATTGCATGAAATGGCAAAACAACGTGATATCCATTTCGTTATTCCAGATACCATCCGTGAGTTAATTATTGAAGGCGACTTATCATTATTGTCTCAAGTAATCAGTAACCTGCTATCAAACGCTGTCAAGTATAATCGTGATGGTGGAACGGTTACCGTTCGCTCCAATATAGATACGACCAAACTTTACATTGAAGTTATTGATACAGGAATTGGTATTCCACCAAAAGAAAAGTCACGGGTCTTTGAACGGTTTTATCGTGCGAAGCATGATCATCATGAAAAGATCTCTGGTACTGGGCTTGGTTTAGCAATTACCGAGCGTATTATTCAATTACACGGGGGGCATATCCGTGTAGAAAGTACATTGGGAGCGGGAACAACCTTCAGCTTTACATTGCCGATTCGTGGTGGTGTGGTTGATGACTCAAGTGTAATAGACATGCCGCGTGTGCGACCTGGATTTAATCCAATTCGGCTGGAATCTGCTAGTGAGAGCAGTGATGGTGTTGATGATGATACACAAGAATCATTTGAGCGCTTTGAGACTGATTCTCGTAATGAAGAACAGTAGATATGCTAGCTATGAACAGTTACAATAAGGTCATAATAACCTTGCGACAGTTTGTGATGAATAGTACAATCATTCATGCATTAATCCCATAGAGGAGGTTTATGTGAGAACTTTGGGCATCATTATTGGTTTGTTAGTGATTTTGGTTGTGGGTGGTGCACTGACCCAACAATTGTTTGGCGATGGTGGCGTATTACCTGTAATTCAACAAACATCTAGTCCGAGTGGTTCAACGGCAGAGGTTGAAGGTTGGCAGGCAGAACAATTTATTCTTCTTGCTGGTTTCTTAGTCGTTAATCTCGTAGGTATTGGCGCGACAATAGCGGCATTGATGTGGTTTTTGAGCCGTGGTGTTAAGCAAGCTGAAGCTGAAACCATTGCGCTTGAAGAAGCCAACAGCACTAACTGATCCCTATGGTGTAGCCATAATCGGATATCTATTGTAATTTATTCTGGAATTAGGTGTAATGTTAGAGCAGAATTCTGCAAAGTCTCAGTTATTCACACGGTTATCTCTAGCAACTGCATTGTTAACCATTGGACTAATTGTCTTTGGAGCAGTGGTCAGAGTTACAGATTCAGGACTTGGATGTGGCAATGAGTGGCCCCTTTGTGATGGACGTGTTATTCCCCCATTAGATAATTTGACAGCATGGATCGAGTGGTTGCATCGTCTATTTGCCGCACTTATTGGTCTATTTGGACTGGCAACATTATTCGTTGCATGGCGAGCATATCGTCAAAAGAATCGTTTTGTATTGAACGCAACCGTTGTAGCCGCGTTCTTATTTGTTGTACAAAGTGCATTAGGTGCACTGGTCGTTGTACTTGACTTACCACCGACGATGGTTACATTACATCTCGGAACAGCAATGTTGTTGTTAGGGGCGTTACTTGTTGCCTCTGTTGCGTCGTGGTATCAACCTAAAGTACATTATTCACGTGATAATGTGACTACACTCGCCTTTATCACCGCCGCACTGTCGTTGGTCATTATCCTTACTGGTGCGTTGGTGCGTGGCAGTGGTGCAACGCTGGCTTGTATAGACTGGCCCCTATGTAATGGTGAAATTCTGCCTTTTGAGCAGGGACAATTGCAAACTGTACACATGATGCATCGCTACGCTGTCGGCGGGTTGGGCATAACATTATTACTGCTTGTATGGTATGTATGGCAATCACGACAAAGTCAATTTGTGCGCTTCTTAGCAGTAGGCGCATTGGCTTTATACAGTTTACAGGCATTAGTAGGCGCATTGTTTGTCTGGACAGAAGCCGCACCGATATGGGGTGCGGCTCATGTGGGTTTAGCCGCAGTTACATGGGCATTTTTGGTTGCCTTATGTGCGGTTGAAACACTCAATAGTAAGATATATGGAACAGAACAGAGTACACAGGAATGGACCTCACAGTCAGAGATGGCTATCAATTAGGTGATACTATAAAAACGTATCTCCAACTTATGAAACTTCGCATCGTGATTCTGTTGTGTTTTACAACAGTAACAGCGATGGTCATTGCGGCGGATGGATTGCCCGAATTAGATACGCTGTTGTTCACGCTACTTGGTGGCATACTGGCATCTGGCGGTTCAAGCGCGATTAACCAATATGTAGATCGTGATATGGATGCAAAGATGTCACGCACCGCGCGACGACCAATTCCATCAGGTCGTATTTCTGCGACGAACGCGTTGTTATTTGGTATAGCGTTGGTCGTGTGGTCGGTTGTAATTTTGACTGTTTGGGTCAATACACTCGCCGCACTTATGGCATTTATGGGTGCGATCTATTATGTCGTCATTTATACGATGATCTTGAAGCGTAACACTGTTGTCAACATTCTGATTGGCGGTGGGGCGGGCGCGTTCCCTATTTTAGTCGGTTGGGCGGCAGTGACCGGCACATTGACCTTTGAAGCTGGTTTACTATTTGCGATTGTATTCTGGTGGACACCGCCGCATAGTTGGGCGTTGGCGCTGTTGGTTAACGCAGATTATACTCGTGCTAAAGTGCCAATGATGCCAGTTGCACATGGCGAATATGCAACGCGTGTACAAATTCTACTGTATTCAATTCAGTTGTTTTTGATTTCGTTATTGCCGTGGTTTTTTGGCGTACTTGGTTCTATCTATTTTGTTGCCGCGATTGTACTTGGCGTAGGTCTTATATGGATGTCTATTCAGCTTATCCGCATAGCGACGAAAGCGATGGCACGAAATACCTATAAGTATTCCACAGCCTATCTTGCATTTATTTTTTTGGCGATGATGCTCGATCGCCTTATCAAAATTTGACCCAATCTGAGAGGTAATTGAAGTATATGAGCGAAAATCTTCCCCGGCAACCCTCCGCGTTGCCGGTTTATGTTGCGTTATTTATCCTCCTCGCATTTGTAATTGTGTTTTTGATCGAGTTTGCTCAATTAACTCATGGGTCTGGTGGGACTGAGGATGAATTATTAACTGAAGATACCTATATACAAATTGTTATGCGACTGCTAGAAAACGCTGATCCCGATAATGGTGAACAACTCGTTTTGCAATATGGGTGTACAACTTGTCATGCTGGCGTGAACGCGGGACGACTTGCGCCTGCATTTACTCTTTTGCCGGATATTATGGGGGATCGTCGTCCCCCGCTGACAGCGGCGGCATATGTTTATGAATCGATTATTTATCCCGGAGCATATACTGTAGAAGGTTATGTGAACAATATGCCACGTATCTATGAGGAGCAAATCGCTGACGATGATCTTGGTGATATAATTGCTTATCTGACATCTGCACAGCCTGATAGTAGTGATTAGAAGTTATGTACCTTGATGTATTTACGCTTTCGGCACTTGTTGACGAATTTATGGATACGCTCGTTGGTGGTCGTATTCAAGATACCATTGATGTAGATGAAAATGGTATTGGCTTAGAGATTTACGCCAATCGAAAACGGCATTATCTATATATGAGCGCGGACAAGTCCCTACCACGGATTCATTTAACAGCGGATAAGTTACGGCGCGGCTTAACAAGACCTACCCAGTTAGGCTTGATGTTTAGGCGTTATGTTGAGGGTGGGCTGGTTACTCATGTCAGCCAACCGGCTTGGGAACGCATTATTCATCTTGAAATACAGCATGAAGCTGGTGATTTTGAAATTATTGTCGAACCGATGGAACGTAGGAGCAATATTTTGCTTCTAAGAGACAATGTCATACTTGATTGTATGCGACGGGTAGGACCAGAAGATAATCGGTATCGACTAAGTTTGCCCAATCATGAGTATGTACCACCTCCACCACAGACCACACGCCGTGACCCTACAAAGGTTACAACTGATGATATGATGGTATTTTTTGAGGAAACCGAAAATCGCAAACGTAAGGCTTTCCAGGTATTAACAGGTAATCTTCTCGGTGTTAGTCCAATGCTGGCACGCGAAGTGGTGTTTAGAGCATCAGGACACGCTAATGCAAAAGCCTTCGATGTTGATTCTGACGCTATCTTTAAGCATTTGAGCGAGATTGTGCATGGATTGTCTCAGCGGGAGTGGCAACCCGGTGTTGCAGAGACTGAAGATGGGGTGGCGGGTTTCAGCGTCTATCCGGTGACATATCTTGACGGGTGGCATCCCGTTAAGGATGTAAGCATTGCTATCGCGATGTATTTTGGCGCTCCCACTGGTGAAGACGCTTATACAGCGGCGAAAACCCCGTTGTATAAAGGATTAAAAGAGGCGCGTGGACGATTAAGAGGGAAATTGGCATCGCTTGAAGAATCCTTAAAAGATGATACGGAACGTGAACAACTACGGCAAAGTGGTGAGCTAATTTTGGCATATCAATATTCGCTGGCTGACGGTCAGACGGAGTTACGCGCACAATATGATCCTGCTTTGCCTGAATTAGTCGTTAAGCTCAATCCAAAATTGTCGCCGCTTGATAACGCTCAAAAATACTTCACGAAGTACAATAAGGCGAAACGCGCGCTTGAGGATGTGCCACAATTGGTTGCACAGACTCGTAATGAACTTGAATACTTGAATCAGCTTGAAAGTGATCTGGATAACGCGAAAAATTGGCCCGATATTGATGAAGTGCAACAAGCCTTACAAGCAGGGGGTTATTGGCAAGGAAAACGGGTTCGGCGTACAGGTGGCGGGCAAAGCGCACCAATTCGTGTGGTTACTAAAGATGGCTATGTGATATGGATTGGACGCAATAGCCGACAAAATGAGATCGTGACCTTCAAAAAAGCAAATGGCGAAGACCTGTGGTTACATGCACGGGATGTGCCGGGATCGCATGTGATCATAAAGAATGACGGACGAACTATTCCAGAGAATGTCATTGAGCAGGCGGCATCGCTAGCGGCTTATTATAGTAAATTGCGTGGCGAGCTAAACGCTTCTGTAGATATGACACGTGTAAAATACGTCAAAAAAATTAAAGGTGCTGGGCAGGGTATGGTGACATATCGCAACGAGCAAAATATGACAGTCCGTCCGTTGAATGAACGCGACTTTGAGCAATAAATCAATGTTTTGGATTATTTATAGAATTTCTTGATTGAGGAAATTATGACAGCTCCACAACAATTAGTACCAACTATTGGCGAGCAAGTGAATTTAGCAGCATATGATACGCGTTATAAAGGCGATTGGGATAAAGTTTCTGCCCGAGCAGAATTTAGTCGCCTCCAAAGTATGAAGAAAGAGCTTCAGCAGGTACTGTATGCTGATGGTTCAAAATCTTTGTTAATCGTTCTGCAAGCGATGGATGCAGGTGGTAAAGATGGCACAATCAAGAATGTTTTTGAAGGCATTAATCCGCAGGGTGTTCGTGTAGCGAGCTTTAAACAACCTACGAGCGAAGAATTGTCGCATGATTTCTTATGGCGGATTCATCAACATACACCGCCTAACGGGTATATTGGGATTTTTAATCGTAGCCATTATGAAGATGTGCTCGTTGTGCGTGTTGAAAATATAGTTGATGAGCATGTGTGGCAGGCACGATACGATCATATAAATAATTTTGAGAAATTATTGGCTGATAGCGGTACACGTATTTTGAAATTTTTCCTTCATATCTCCCGTGAAGAACAAAAAGAACGTTTTCAAGATCGGCTAGACCGTCCTGACAAAAACTGGAAATTTTCTAAAGGTGATCTTGGTGTCCGTGAAAAATGGGGTCAATACATGACAGCCTATGAAGATGTGTTGACTCGTTGCAATACGGAATATGCACCGTGGCATATTGTTCCGGCAGACCGCAAATGGTACCGCAATTTGGTCATTAGTCAGAAAATAGTTGAGACTTTACAGTCAATGGATTTGCGCTATCCACAACCCGAAGACAATTTAGATTCAGTGGTCATCCCGGATTAGTGGCACGTCTAGCACTATCGAGTACACGCCCAACACTAATATCACGCATACAAGGGTGATAATCGGGGTTGTCTCCACCCCAATCTAAAACACGGCAAGGTTGGCAGGCAATGTCGCTATGCAACACCTTATGTCTTTCTGATGATCCCCATGGTCCAAACTCTACCGGGTCAGCAGGTCCAAAGAGCGTAACTGTGGGTGTATGGACGGCAACAGCGAGATGCAAAGGACCACTATCTGGACCAAGTACAATTTTTGAGCGCTGATATAACGCCGCTAATTGATTAACCTGAGTATCACCAACCATGATACAGTAGGGTGTAGACATTTGTGCCGTAATTTCATCAACTAAGGACATTTCGTGATCGCCCCCGGTAAATATCACGATACAATCAAGTTGATCGCTTAACGTATCTGCAATTATCGCCCAACGGTCAGCTTTCCACCGTTTTACCCATGTGCCTGAGCCGGGATGTATGCACAATATATTTTGTTCTGGTGTAATATTCCATTCAGCTAGATATCCATCGATAAATGCGGTATCTGCTTCGTTAACAGCAAAGTTGAAATTGATGTCGTGTAGATCAATATCTCGAGTCCAGTGTGAAACAAGTTTCAAGTTTTGTTGCACGACGTGTTGCTTTTCGTGGGTAAATGATTGTGTCAGAAATTGTTTAACATCAGGCAAATCGTAACCAATACGATGCGGAATTCCTGCTAAAAACGCGAGCATTGCCCCCCACCAGTGGTCAGGTCGAAAAATTATAGCACTATCATAACCGATAAGACGTAAGTGTCGTGCAGACCGCAAAGCAAGTTGATAAGGGAAGCGGATACTTTCCTTTGGGCTACGGCTGAAACCCGGGAACGGGAGCGTGAGAACGCGGTCAACTTGAGGATAATTTGACAAAATTTGTGCCGACCAAGGACCCACCAACGCATGGATTTCCGCATCAGGCTTCGCTCGTCGTAAAGCTTCAATGGCAGGTGTTGTGAGTAGCATATCTCCGAGATGATCGGGACGAATAAGTAAGATACGTTCAGAATCAGATCGTTGGTTTGTGACGGGTAATCGGGCAACTATGCGTAGTAAATAACGCCGAATATAGTGTTTTATCGGTAGTTGATGAAACGCTTCAGCCATACTCTGATTGCGTAGGACGAGAGCTTCCCTATCCAAGACCAATCTCCTTGTATGCATTGAGCAAGTGCGCGATGAGTTTTGACCAATCATACCGCATACGGACTTGTTTTAACGCTTCTTCGCCCATTTGTTGGCGTTTTGAAGGGGAATCCATCAAATTGATAATAGCCTGTGCAAACTCAAAAGCACTGTCTTTAATCACCATGCTCGATTTTGTTTCGTCATGTAGACCTGCACTCGCAAGTGTGGTGGCTATGATGGCACGTTTTGATGACATCGCTTCAAGGAGTTTAAGGCGTGTACCACTCCCCATACGTAATGGCGCAATATAGATATCTGCCGCGTGTAAATACGGCTGAGTTGAATCGACCCAACCGGTAATGTGGACATTCTGCTGTTGACGCAGATGATCCAGTCGTGGATGTGGTTTTTGTCCGACAATAAATAATTGCACATCGGGAAGTTCCTGTTGGACGAGCGGAAATATCTCGTCAGTGAACCACATCATTGCATCAACATTAGGGCGATAATCCATTTTGCCAGTAAAGACAATGCTTTTTGGTGGTAGATCTAATGAGTCATCTACTTGTGCATAATCATCAACAAAAACACCACTTTGCATAATGTACGTGTGTAGATCTTGCCGGAACACCCTTAAATGTTCAGCATCTTCTTGTGAAACAGCGATGACACAATCTGCTAATTGGCACATTTTGCGTTCAAAACGTGTGATGCGCCCGATCTGTAAATATGAGTAGATTGCGGCGGGTAATCTGCCTAACTTAGCGCGATCAACTTCAAAAATTCTACGTTGAAGCATATATTCAGCGTTAAATGTATCAAAGCAAATTTTTACTGAGGGTTGTACTTCCTTCACTATCGGCATATATGTGACTGATTCGATGGCTTCAAACTGCACTAAGTCGAATACATTATTGGCGAGCAATAACCTGAGCTTTGCTTCAAACTCTGTACTATAAAAACGCGTTTCGATATCTGCCTTATTGGTCATAAGTAGGGTTTTCAGGCGGTCAATTTTACTGCGTTGTGGTGGATTGACCGTATGGATCGTCAGACAGTATTCTGCTAGGGGCGTGTTTTTAAGATCACGCCCACGTTCATCGAAACTCAGTAAGGTGATTTGATGACCGGCATTATGCAAACCATGCAAAATACCTAACGTTCTAATGGCACCTCCTGAGGCAGGAGGATAGGGTAATGAAGCCGTGATGACTAAAATCCGTAACATCGCTAAGCACTAATCGATGAATAAACCGATAAAGCAGTTTTCGCGGAACGCTCCCACGTAAATGTGGAAGCATGTGCAATGCCGTTCTTGATCGCTGTTTCTCGCCATTGCTGGTTCGTTAGCGCAAATTCGAGTTTGTCCGCTAAGTCCAACGCATTATCGCTTTCAAACAACAATCCAGCATTTCCAGCAACTTCTGGTAGGGATGAATTATCGCTAGCAATAACGGGTGTACCGCATGCCATAGCTTCTATAATTGGCATTCCGAATCCTTCATAAAGGGAGGGTAAAACAAGTGCTTCTGCTAGAGCATATACAGCGGGCAAATCGTCATCGTTAATATCATGTCGAACTTGTATGTCCACACCATTTGATTGTAACTGATTGATTTGTTGTTGAGTGTCTTCAAATAACCATCCAGATTGCCCAACAAGTAGAAGCGTACAATGCTTACTGAGAGTTTGCGGTAAGCGTTGATAGGCATCAAGCAAACATGGAATGTTTTTTCGTGGTTCTAGTGTGCCGACGAAAAGAATGTAATTATCCGGCAATTTTAGATCTTTTCGTCTTATTTGCTTTTGATGATCGGGTACAGGATGGAACCGTTTTTCTACGCCATGAGGTTGCACGGTAATGCTTTTTTCTGGAACACTGAGTAAATTCATAAGATCGGATTTTGTGGCTTCGGACACTGCAAGTAGATGGGTGGCATGTTTGACTGCATATTCAATCTGGTCAATATAATAGCGTTGACCGGCGCGATCTTTGTGTTTTGGGAAATGTAAAAATGTTAGATCATGGATTGTAGCAACATGATTCTTTGCACCGAATTGTGGTGGAATAAAATCTGTTGCATGGAAAATGTCTAGCCGATGCGGCATCAATTCTAATGAAAGAGATAAACGTTCGATAGTATGATGGGGCGGAGTCCATAGTTTTTGCGTGTTTACTGGTAAAGTAGGGTAGGCTTTGTTTTTACGCCCTGTGAATGCAGTGATGGAATGTGGTGATGGGATGTCAGCGAGGGCGCGCAATAGTGCGAGCGTATAACTACTGATACCGCCTATACGATATTGGATTAATCTTGCGTCGATGCCAATATTTGCCATAGATGCCAGTATAGCGATGCATTGTGTTACGTGCTAGGGTGGCTATTAGAACCACAAATCTGTCAGTTGTTCGATGGTGCTATTTTCGAATAAGTCTGTGAGCGCATTCTCAATAAGTCGCCAGCGTTCGATATCGTGGATGCGAATTGCGATGGCATAGAGTTCATCTGTAACTGGATAAATTTCCGCCTGCCATTGTGGGTTTTCACTTAGGTAGAGTCTTGCTGTAACACTATCCGTCAGAGCTATGTCCGCATCACCAACCCGTACTGCATCCAGCGCATGTGTAGGTATTTCGTAAGGGCGTGTTTCAAACGGTGGTATACGTCTTAACCAGCGTCTTGCTTCGTTATCCGCGCGTGAACCATATGCATAGGCAAGTGCAGTATCAGGTTGTATATCATTCATACTATTGATTTGACTTGCATCCTCAGTTACAAGTACAAGCCCTGCATTGAAGTATGGACGCGTATAGTAAACTTCTCCGCTACGTAGCGGGTCAATGATTAGACGTGAAATAACAAGATCAACCTGTGCTGGTTCACCTACCAGAGAATCATACAATCCGTCAAAGCCCATATTTACAAATCGTACCGGTAAACCGATCTGCTCTCCGATCTGTTCTCCAAGGGTAATCTCAAATCCTGCTAACTCATTATCCGAAATAAAGGCAAACGGCGGTAGAGTAGCATCAATCCCGATACGAACTTCGCCCGCCGGAAAAATATCTTTCAAGCTAGGTTTATCTACACCAATTTGAAATAGTATTGCAAAAATTCCTATGATAAATAGGGTTATAGTGCCGAGATATAGTAGATTATGAGGTCTTATTTTGTAGGGGCGGGTAGCCATAATTCCTCGTCACTTTCCCAACCGCGCGCATAACTTTGAATTGCGTAGTAGATTGGCTTTAGCTGGAATTCTGAGGTCACTAAGGTCCAGTTATCTGGATATCGGCGGGTGGGACGAGGATAGCGCAATATCCAGATACAGAGATTTTCTACCCAGGAGCTATTCTGCTGTGTCCATTCGAATGCATCTAGTGTATTTGCAATACGACGTGAGGGTGTTACCGCATGTATCCAACTTGGATTATCATTCCAACCGCTCTCAGTGATAAATACAGGTGCTTCATCGTCAGTATAGCGTACAATGATTTCGCGGATAAGTTCAACGCGACGGAAGTTGAGTTCATTTTCCGCTGGAGGCGCATCTGTAGGCTGAGTTAGACCATAAGCGTGAACCGCAAGCGCGTCAAAGAACTCATATGCACCGACTTCATACAGACTTTCAAGGTAGATCAAATCATTTAGCCCATGTGGACTACCGACAGGTTCTAGTGTTGGGGCAAGGGCACCTGCATGAACAATAATATTCGGATTTGCTTGATGTAATCGTGAATAGACGTGTTCCAATAAACGTGTATAGCGTAAAGGATCAATAGGCTGATAACCCCACTCAAATGCGAGATTCGGCTCATTCCAGATGATGACATCATTCACTCGCCCAGCGTAACGCGTGGCAAACGCTACAGCGAATTCAGTGAACGCTTCATCACTTTCCTCTGGTAGATAATTCAGTGTGGTATCAGATGGACGTGCCCAGTCAGGAACTAATCCTAGCCGTGCGATGATCCGTAATCCTTGATTGTGTGCATGGTTGATAATGCGATCAAACTGTGACCAATTGTATTGATTATCCTGCGGTTCAGCATATGCCCATGGAAAGAACTCGACAATTGTTGTCGCGCCCATTTCTCTCACAAGTTGTAACGAACGCTGAATTTTCCATTCATCAACTTCGTCTTTAAGATCGGTATGAACACATACCTGGGGCTGTAAAGTTTGTACGGTTTGAGGGTCTTGGAGTGGGGCACGGTGTTGTGCGGGGAAAATGATCCCTAGAATGATCCAGAGAACATACCCTCTTACAATCCATTGCCAATTCGCACGTAATATATCTATGAGAGATGTTAGCATACTATTCATCGTACGTTATCTTAGCATAATCTGTGGTTTTGTTTGAATATCTTGCTGTACGCTTACCCAACTATTTGCTGAGGAAGCTGATTAAAAGGAACATAAGAACATACGATTAGGGCAAGATGCTGTTGGCATTTCTAAAGCAAAATACCAGCAAATTTGCTGGTACATGTTTTGTATATTGTTACGATGAGACGCCCCTACTAGGACTCGAACCTAGGCTTTTGCCTCCGGAGGGCAACGCTCTATCCACTGAGCTATAGGGGCAGTATAAGAATAATACTATCAAGATTTCACGTTCTCAGCAAGACTATATCGTGGTGTTAGCGCAGACGGGATAACTCTTCTAAAGCCTCGATCTCTTCAGGCGCATAGTCGATGATCATTTCATAAACATCAATTGCGCCATCAAGATTGCCCTGTTGCTCTAATAATTCCGCTAATTCGTACCATGGTTGCATGTATTCAGTTCCTGGTCCAGGGAAACGGAATATAGCGGGAATATCAAATGTCGCGAATCGACCTCCATAGAGAACTGTAGAAAACTCTTGCGGATTACTGCGTGGTGGTAGGGCATTAGCGAGATACAATTGCACTAATTCACGGTCTGACGTTAATTCGGCTTGTGTAGCATTGGGCTGTTCAAATAGTGTGCCGAGTAACAATGCCACGTTGATGTCGCTCTTTGCATCATCCGGTGCATTTGCGAAGAGATAAGCGCGAGCGCGAGAGGCATACAAGTCACTATCAGTGGGATTGAGTTCAATCGCCTGTGTGAAATACTCAATCGCTTGTTCCGGATTATTTTCGATGGTCAACGTATGTTCCCCTAAAACCCACCAATCTCCAGCAGATTCTGGATTTTGTGGAAGTAATGATTCGAGACGACTTGCGTCAAGAACTGCCCATGTGCGATAGCGATACATCAATGAATAATCTTCAAGACGAGAGTTGAGACTTTCTTGCCTGAGTTCGGTTGACAACCATTCTTGTGATGTGGGTAGATAGCGACGTATGCCTAACATATTACTGATACTCTGTTGATATAAGGTAATGATTTCATCGCTTGATAGAGCACCGACATTGTCTGCATATACTGCTAATGCATAAGCAGATTGCGAACGGGGATTGATTGCATGTGCACGCTGTAATGCTTCCAGCACATTTGAACTGTCAGCGCCGTCTAATAAGCGTAAAGCCGCTAGATTAATCCATCCCGTTTCCCACGTTGGTTCATATTCTAGGGCTGTTTCGTAGGCATCTATCGCTTCTCCATAGTTATCTTGTCCGTCTATTGCCCGAACACCGAGTAAATTTGCAATATGTAATGGATATAAATTTAGGTGGGGATCAATGGCTTCAGCAGATCTTGCGAGCTCTAGGGCTTCATCACCATTACGGATTAAGCTGAACTGATAGTTGAGATGTGCACGGTCAACTTGAAAGAAAAACATGCCATAGGCGAGTACAATTGCAAGTAATGCCAAAGCAGGTAATCGTTCCCCTTTGGGTACGGAATCTAGAACTGTTCTATGCCCAATAATGCTGTAGGCAAATAGCACAAGAATTACGAGTACAACAGGCGTTGTCGTGAACACATCAACCATACTGTGTACCGCTACACCTATAAGTGCGGTATAAACGGCTTCTAAGCGTATTTTACGAGCATTTGTATCTGCACTATTCCAGTTACGCCACCACACACGTAAGATTACAAGGGCAAGCCATACATTGACTACAACGCCCATAAAGCCAGTTTCCGCCGCAGTATTGAGCGGGTAATTATGTGCTGAAGCAAGTCTGTCACGTGAAAGTTCTGGTGTGCGATATTCGCGGAAGGCTCTGCCATATTGTCCAACACCAACACCAGTTACAGGGTAATCAATGGTGATTTCTATTGCGCTACGGTACATATCGAGACGTACTGTATCACCACTTGACCGTGAACCACTGATATTGAAAAGCATGTAAAATGTCAGTATTCCTATGCCACCAATAATCGTTAAACTGCCCACCAATTGAGGAGAGATGCGCGGTTTTATACGATTTGATTGTATGATTCTTATGATAAGCCACACACCCAACGCTGTGCCGAGTGATAGTAACCCTCCACGGGAGAATGTTAATAGTAGAACCACGAATAGCAGTCCGGCTAGTATCCATAACACTTGCCGATAATCTTTACGGCGGGCGGTGAGTGCCCAGCCAACACATAATGTGATTAGAGGGGCAGTGTAGCCCGCGAGTAAGGTACTGATGTTCATTGCTAGCGAGACACGAAGCGGTTCTAGCGGAATGATTCTTTCCGTGACCCATCCTATCTCCGTATTTGGTATGATGCCTAGACCTAGGTACCATGATGCAAGTTCAATTGAGGTAATAAACACCACGAGTGCACCCATTAAAAATTGTGCTTCCATGATCATCTTACCTCGTCCCCTTTGAAATAGATCAATAACGGCGAAGAAAATGATCGTATGCATGATGAAGAACCAAGAATTTTCAAACGCCATACGTGGGTCTAAGCTAGTGATTGACGTTATTAACCATACGCCGACCATAGCGTAGATTGGCATATTTAATGCTGTAGACGGTATCCCTTTTTTGTTCCTATACCGTTGGAATAACCACACGCTTGTTAAGACTGTCAGAAAACCGTGATGAAAGAACCGTACCGGCAGGATAAGAACATAATAGGCGCTCCCGCCTAAAAATGTCAGATACAACGCGAGAAATATAAAAGCCAGGCGTTTTGTACGCATTTTTTACGAGCCTTGCGAATACGGATAAATGATGTTTACATATGTCTATTGTAGGATTCGTAAGTGGAACTAACAACAAAGATTTGCTAAGTCCGCTAATTTCTACATTTTGACAATGTACTAATGCTTAATCGAGGTCGACTATATCGTGATTTTTCCACGCGAACATTCATGGCGAGTTTTCATAATACTATGTCTAATTGGAAACAGTTTGATTGCCTGTGGTGCTGTAAACAATACTGATACTGTTGCAACATTACAAGCAGATTCAGTTCTATATGGTACAGAGGTTGCACAGCTACAACTTGCTGAAGCAGAATTTCAGGGATTGGTCGCAGAAACAGTCGTTGCCGCACAAACTGAAGTTAACGCGCAAAATAATGTTAATCGACAATTACTGGAGACTATCAGCGCAGGGTCTACGCCTACAATTGCTGTGATTAATTCTAATGCAGGCTCTCAGGCATTTATTCCACAGAGCACGCTTGCTGTAGCAAGTTCTGGTGAACAGCAATTTATTTTAACGGGAACTGCTATGGAGGTTAACCCAGCTGACGGATGTGCTGTGAGTTTGCGAACCGAGTTTTCTAGTGACGAAGATCGCGTATATGCCACCTTGCGTTCATTTAATGTTCAGCCGGGTACGTTAATGGAGGTTTTCTGGTCACGAGAAGGTGTTGCAGTCTGGGAAGATAGTTGGGTGGTCGATGATAATTACGCAAATCTATGCATTTGGTTTTTCTTGCAACCGTCTTATGTTGAATTCACAATCGGATCGTGGTCTGTTCAGCTATTTGCCGACGGTCAACCCATCGGTCAACCTATGACATTTACTTTTGAAGATATGTAAGTGTGTTAGCGCATGTAAACAAATACAAACACTGTTATAATATTCGCGTTTAAATAGCATCCCGTATTGAGGATAGTCGTCATTTGAAAACCCGCCTTGGTCTACTCATTAGTTTTATTGCGGTGTTAGCAATAGCATCCACAATTGTAATCGCTCAAACAGACCCCGAGACTACACCTACACCGCAAGTTAATGTGGTGCTTGGTGAAGATGTATTCTTACGTGGTGGACCCGGTGAGGATTATTTGCCGGTTGGGGCGCTTAGTGTTGGTGATGTTATCCGCCCGTTGAGTATCAACGATGATGCTGATTGGGTGATGATTTCATATCGACGCGGATTTGGTTGGATACGTAGAGACTTGGCTTTATGGGTTGTTGACCTTGATGCTTTACCTGTAATTGATGAAACAAATCTAACGCCTTCTCCCGTCCCAGGAGATGAGACAGCCACGCCTTTTTTCCCGACAGCGACACCCACTGGCGATTACGTCCGCCTCATTGATGCGAATAGCGCGCTAGTACGTGCTGGCCCGGGGCAGGGATATTTGAGGTTAGGACAATTGATGTCCGGCGATTCTATTGAACCTGTTGGACGAAATGAAAATACAACCTGGGTCATGATCCGGTTTGAGCCACCCCCTAGTGCGGAAATTCTTGAAGCGGATGATTTTAGTTTTGGGTGGATTCGTAATGATCTTGCTAATTGGGTGACTGTCCTTGAGACGTTGCCAGTATTGGGTGTGGATGATTTAACCCCTACGATGACCTTCACACCAAGCATAACACCATCTGTGACCGCTACACCGACAGAAACAGCAACGCCCACAGAGACACCTACTGCTACCCAGACAGCAACGAATACATCAACGGCTACAATGACATCAACTGTCACCGCCTCTCATACCTTGACATTGACCTCCACATCAACAGAGACACCTACGCTTACTGCAACACCGTCTTCAACAGTAACCGAAACGGTAGCGCCGAGTGAAACGCCAATCCCGCCAACGGAGACGGCAACAGTTGCGCCAAGTGAAACAGCGCTCCCGCCAACGGAGACGGCAACAGTTGCGCCAAGTGAAACGCCAATCCCGCCAACGGAGACGGCAACAGTTGCGCCAAGTCAAACAGCGCTCCCGCCAACGATGACGGCAACAATTGCGCCGAGCGAAACGCCAATCCCGCCAACGATAACGGCAACAATTGCGCCGAGCGAAACGCCAATCCCGCCAACGATGACGGCAACAGTTGCGCCGAGTGAAACGCCGGTAATATCGACTGCAACCGATGAAATTGTTGTGGAGGTGACCGATAGTGTTTCAATTGCGGCGGTTCAGTCTGCCACCGAATCGCCTCTGCCTACTGATTTGCCTGAACAAACGATTACATCTGTAACAGTTGAATCTGAAATTTCGGCAACCGATATACTGAATGCCACCCCAACATTATTGGTTACGCAAAATGAAGTTACTGAAGAATTTAATCCTACGCCTGAACAAACGGAGACAGTTGAAGCTGTTGTTGTGCCGATTGATACAGCCACACCAACGCCATTAAACGAAGTGGCAATAAATCAAGATAATGACGGGGGGAGGTTGCCTGTCGAGGCGATTATCAGCTTTATAGTGCTATTGCTTATACTTTCTTATGTTGCACTTTATTTGCGCGGAATCGCCGCTGTAGAGCGATATTCCAATGGTTTTATTGTGGACGTGTGTCCAGTTTGTCAGCAAGGCACACTTACTGTTGATACGCGTGTCGAGCGTGTGCTCGGTATTCCGCGCCCAAAACGTACAGTAAGATGTGATAACTGTCGCTCATTGTTGCGGGAAACCGGTCAAGGTTGGTGGCGGTACGCGGTTGACCGCCTCGAAAACACAGCGATGTTTGAACGCTTCAATGGACGTGAAATCGATGATGATACCCTGATACTATTGGATCGACAGCCTTTGGAGCCAAATGTGAATGGTGCCACGCGTCAGGAGACTCCACCTGCATTCGTAGATTCTGATGATGAGGATGCATGATGTCATTGGTTGAATGTATTCCCAATTTTAGTGAAGGTCGGGATCAATCTGTCATCGCACAGCTTAGTGGCGTAATTAAAGCGGTGAATGGCGTACATCTGCTTGATGTTAGTAGCGACCCCGATCATAATCGTACAGTTATTACGTTTTCGGGCGAACCCAAATCAGTAGAACATGCGGCATTTGATAGCATCGCGTTGGCGGCGAAACTGATTAACCTAGACCGGCATCGCGGTGTGCATCCGCGCATTGGTGCAACAGATGTTGTACCGTTTGTGCCGTTGCGTGACTGTACGATGGATGATTGTGTGACTCTTGCACATAATCTAGGTAAACGTGTGGGAGATGTGCTAGATATGCCAGTTTATCTCTATGAATATGCTACGAGCATACCAGAACGCCGAAACCTTGCGGATGTAAGACGTGGCGGGTATGAACATCTGAAGCTGATGATTGGGCGGAATCGCGCATATGATCCTGATTTTGGACCTGCGAGATTGACTCCTTCAGGAGGGGTTATTATTGGAGCGCGTAAACCACTTATTGCTTTTAATGCTTTTCTAGATACGACTGACGTTGAAATTGCAAAGGCGATTGCACGAGAAATACGTGAGTCAAGCGGTGGTTTGAAAGCGGTCAAAGCATTGGGTTTGTTCGTTGATAATCGTGCACAAGTTTCGATGAACGTCGTAGATTTTCAGACAACGGGCTTATTTACTATCATGCAGAGGTTAAATGAACTTGCCTCTTATCATGGCACGATAATTACCGAAACTGAGCTTGTTGGGTTAATGCCACAATCAGCACTCATTGAGACTGCACTTTCTTATCTACAACTCCCAAGATCAAGTCACGAATATATCCTCGAGGGGTGTATTGGTGATGCAACTGGTGAATATAAAGAATTGCTATTCGATAATCTATGAACACTATGCTAAAACGATCTGTTGTACTCCTGCTTCTTATAGTCATTACAGCATGTGAATCTGATCAGCCAACAACATCTATAGCGACTACCGAAGAGCCTACACAATCCGCGCTTGTCGCAACGGCTGTACCTACTGCTGGACCGCTATTTGCAACCAGCACACCATCAAACACACCGACAATTACACTAACTCCTACAGTCACACCAACATTGACATATACTGTAACTGCTACGGCGACGGTAACCCTCACACCTACACTCACGCCGATTCCACCGACGAGTACGCCAGAGCGATTTGTCGATCATTTTTACTTTGCACGTCCCATCGCGTCTGGTGGCACAGATCGATTAGATCGAACATATGCCTATGGAAGTACGCAAAACGGTAGGCGGCAGACACATCTAGGTGTGGAATTTCAAAATCCGCGCGGCACACCTGTGTTAGCTGTTGCGGGTGGAACGGTGTATTATGCTGGTACTGATGCGGACAATTTATTTGGTCCTTCGAATAACTATTATGGCAATGTTGTTGTCATTGAACATGGTGTTCGGTCTGTAGAAGGACGACCTGTTTATACGCTCTATGCACATCTGGATCAGATTGATCTGGAAACAGGGCAGATGGTAGAGCAGGGTGACCGTATTGGGCGCGTGGGTGACTCAGGTATTGCTGAGGGGTCACACTTACATTTCGAAGTACGTGTGGGTGATCCAGAGAATTATCTTTCAACCCGTAATCCTGATCTGTGGCTTTATCCACAATTTGATGAAGGTGTGATTGCGGGCAGGGTGGTTGATGTTAATGGTGATCTAGTTTATGACGAAGATATTCAAATACGTCGTAATGGGGCAGATACGATTACATACGAAACATATACATATGCTGAAGAGATTGTAAATGCGAGCGAATCATGGGGCGAAAACTTTACGCGTGGTGATTTACGCGATGGAGAATACGAAATTGTGATTAGCACGGATTCTGGTACTGTTCTTTATCGTGGAACTGTTACCATAGAGTCTGGTGAAACAGCGTGGATAGACATTCAATTGACACGATAGCATCGGATGTTAGGAATGATTTTATAAAGGGACTACCAGACAATGGCAGTCCCTTTTAAGTTATGCACTAACTTGTGCTACGGTGATTGATATACACGATACGTCAATGTAATCGAAACACCCGGGTTGATATTGTCTACACGGATTACGCCTTTGCGACCCTCTGCTGTGAAGACACCTACTGTTGCGCCTGGCGTTAGCGCGGCATTGGCAATAAAGGTTGTATTGATGCCATTTGCTGCCGTAATTGCATCATAATGTGACGTGTTCCAGTCTAAGTTAGGACTGAGCAAGCCGATACAATCCGTAGTCGCGGAACAGACACCCACAGTATTCAATCCGGCACCGGTGTATTGAATATCCGGTTGAGGTGTTAAGTTTCCTTCCAGATCGATATTTGCGCCGGAATTCAGCGTAGCGCTGTTAATCAGTACGAGTGAACGATCTACTTTGTAATTAAACAGGAAGTTACTGTTATTTGCTTCACCAGTTGCACCCTCATTTACTTCATCATTGAGGTCTGCCACGATGGTTGCATTATAGTTTCCTGTCGTGCTAGTCGCTTGAATGGCAAGGGTAATAGTTTGTTGAACACCTGCGGCTAATCCTGGCAAATTGATTGCTGAGAAATAGCTGTCTGGTGGGAACGTTGCGGCTACGGCAAATGGTCCTGCATTTGAGCCACCGACATTCTGTACAACAACGTTTAGGGTTGTTGTCGTGCCTAATGTGACATTGGAGGGAGATGCAGAAACGATAACAATATCAGGGATCGGTTGTGCCGTTGGTGTCAGCGTTGCAGGGGGCGGTGTTGGCGTTGGTGGTGGGGCAATGACCGGAATACTGTTGCGATCTCCGGTAACTTCTAAGAGAAATGTCGCTAACCAGCCTTGCTGACCGCGAAATTCAATAACAACCCAATCAAAATCAATTGTCGCACCAACAATTTCTCGCGTTTCCCCCTGACGTAATTGCCCGAGTATGTCATAGTCTGTTCCCGGACCAGTACGCACATTTTGGACGTTACTTTCAATCGTAACAAAAATACCATCCGGTGTTGCGGTAGCCGTTGGTGTGGGGTTTTCTACAACTTGATTATCGTCGCTTGGTGCATCTTCAAAGGTAATACGTTGTGTGCCAGAATAACGCACTTGAATGTCGGCACCACCGAATCGATTTAATTCTACTACGGCAACGTTATTACTGATTTCGCCGGGACCAAGTGATGGCGAATTGAGGTTACCCTGTACACCACGATTATTTTCTAATGCCTGCAAACCGTTAATTAGATTGTCCGATTGTTCTAGCGCAGTCACAAGTATATTAACCGCATCATAACTTGCCGCTTCTATTTCTCCGGGGACTTCACCAAAAGCGCGTACATAGGTGTTCAAGAATTGATCCCCGACGGCATCCATTGCGCTTACGGGCCATGTTGTTGTACTGAGTGTGCCTCGTAAGAAACCTAGTGGAACAGCATCTCTAAAACCTGGGTGTTGTGCCTGATTGTAGGCGAAATTTCGAATCCAGCCGGCTTCACGCAATTGCGCGAAAAAGGCACTAGCGAGGTCTGGTGGACCATAAGTGACGACAGCCTGTGAATCTGTATCGATAATGGTTTCTACAAGCTCACTAATCTCAGTATTTTCATCTAATAGTAGTGTTTCTTCATTCGCTGAAGGGTTGATTTGAGACAGTGCAACTGAAAACCCAACTCGGCTGGCGGTACTGTTACGATCAAGTTGAACGGTAATAATATCCGAGATATTGAGATCGTTAGTCATATATTCAGCAAGCGCAAACCCCTGAAACCGTTCTGCGGCGCGTGTACGAAACAGCAGACCGCTAGAATCAGATGCGATGATTGTATCGCCGATTGCGGGTGTAAGAATGGGTACATCAAGACTTTGTAGTAACGGCAGATTGCTGAGTACTTGCTCTGTAGTTTCTGGTCCTAGAACCGCAATGACATCTGAACGGGCGATGTTTGCTACGGCGGTATCAAGTTGATTACCTTCTTCCGTTGGTTGTGTAACAAGTTCCAGGCGAATTAATGTGCCATCGGATCGTAAAACGCCACCTGCTTCATTGACTTCTGAAATAGCGAGGCGGGCACCGTTGCTGATTGCACCACGTTCTGTATCCAAAATACCAATCCGAAAAACGGGTTGATCCTGTGCATAGAGTGTGGAAGAACTCAATAATACAAGTAACAGGGATAAAGTTAACAATAAGAATCTGTTTCGAGACATTGCTTGCTCCTTTCGATACAAGTAAGTCTGTCTGAATATTCTGTAACATCGTGAGGTGTGATATAGGGTGTAGATGTGCAATGATTGTCATGCACGATGTTTTAAAATCTTAATAATTATAACCCCATACAGAGCTTTTAGCTTTCAACGGTTGCCCTTCGCTAAAATTTTTGTCTTGCTTTGAGGTGTGAATTGGCGGTAAAATGCTTATCTATTGCGTTATTATTTGAGTTTTATAGCGCTTTTGATGGATGATTAGCATCAAACAGTTGATCATCATATTTAGATTACGCTTCGGAATTTCTGTGATGCAACCTGAACGTGTGACCGATGACATTTTTATATTTACGAGTGAACTATATGCACAGGTAACGGCTGGTGTCATAATTACCTCCGTTGGGGCAATTATTATCGATACACTTGCTTACCCACAAGAGACAAAGCGCATTAAACGTTTTGTGCAAGAACACCTTGATCTTGATGTGAAATATGTGGTTAATACGCATTATCATGCAGATCATACGACAGGAACCTGTTTCTTCCCGGGTGTGAGTATTATTGCACATGAAAAATGCCGCGAGTTTCTTAACATACGGGGACGCGAAAGCCTTGAGAATGCTCGAGGAAGTTCTTCGGATATGGATGATGTTGAATTAATATTGCCTGATATGGTTTTTGATAAGCAGTTTACGTTATTCATTGGGAATAAAACACTAAGATTTATGCATACCCCTGGTCACAGTATGGATTTAATTTCATGCATCGTTGAAGAAGATCAGGTGCTATTTGCCAGCGATTCCCTAATGCCCATTCCTTACTTTGTTGATGGAAGTTTCGACGATACAGTGGCAACGTTGAAAAAGTTTCAGGAATGGACATTTGAGAGTATTGTGCAAGGTCATGGAGAAGTTGTTTTGCGCGGAGAAATTAAGGAAAAACTTGCCGATGATCTTAGTTACCTTTCGCAATTAAGCGAAGCAGTTGATAATGCAATTCAGGCTGATAACTGGCAATCATCACTAGATAAAATTACAGTGGATGATTGCGGTAAAAGTCGTGTATTAATGAATGGTATGGTTGGGCAACTTCACCGGCAGAACGTCATCGCACTGGCTGAACAACGGCATATTGCGAATGGTGTGCGCCCGGATAATTCTGTTTAGACATTGAGGTAAGTAATAATGAGTCAATCAGATAAAACATATTTAACGATAGAAGGCAAAGATGATCTCGAAAAAGAGCTCAAAAATCTTATAGAACAGCGTCGCCCTGAACTTGCACAGAAGCTCAAAGAGGCGGTGGCGCAGGGTGATCTGAAAGAAAATGCAGATTATCATGATGCAAAAGAGCAACAAGCATTTGTTGAAGGTCGTATTAAGTATCTTGAAGATATTTTACGGTCTGCGGAAATCATCTCCAATGATGGTAATACTGATGAGGTTGCGATGGGATCAACTGTGACAATTCGTTTTGACGGTGAGGACGAAGATGAGTCCTATATCATTGTTGGTGCCGCTGAAGCAAATCCGCGTGAGGGAAAAATCTCTCATGAGAGCCCAATTGGAAAAGCACTCATGAATCGTAAAAAAGGCGATAAAGTGCGTGCAAATACCCCATCCGGTGAGTTGATCTTCAAAATTCGTAAAATAAAGTAATTTGGTGTTAGCTACAGTTTAATTGGTAAGAACTTAAAAGCCCTGCATTTGCAGGGCTTTTCTCGTTTCTGTTATTGATTTATTGGTGTGAAGTCACCGGTGCCACCAAATGGATCATCATCCTGTTGATCTTGCTGTCCGGGTAATGGACTTGCAGGAGGTGGCGGTGGTGCCTGTGTTGTTTCATTACTAGTTGGCAAATCTGGCGGTGGTCCAATTTCATACTCGTCAAGTGAACGAGCACCTGCGGGTGGCGGCGGTGGCACTGGAGACGCACTGGATTGTGTGGCTGAATCACCCATAGAAGGCATTGCAGGCGGTGGTCCAATCTCGTATGAGTCTAACGAGGGTAATCCGCTAGCCGCCGCAGGTACTGGGACTGGCGCTGGTGTTGCTGTGCCTCCCACGCTTCCGCTTTTATCCCATGCTTCCATCCTTAAATTAATTGTTTCAATGTAACTATTTGGTGGAAGGCTTGGGTCGGAACCATAGATCATATCAGCAACTTTTGCCTGTACTAAGATGTTATCTGTAGAAATTTGAATTGTGGCATCGGGTGCAAGCATTACGATATCTGTTGCGGGATTTTCGACTTCACCCTCTAATTCTGAGCGTGTAACCGGATCATTAAAGGCATGTTCAGTAGCGAAGAATTTAGTCAGGGTGCGTACAAAGTCGTCTTTATCAAATAACCAGATTTCGATGACAGAAAGCTCATTATCGCCGATGGTCTTTTTGATGGTTGCACCGCATTCACCAAGAAACATATCGTTGGGATCTTCAATGGCGAAGGAGTCATCATACGCACGCCCTTTTTGATAAGGCGAAATACGTTGCATAATGGGAGCACCGAACTCTGCACCGCTGTCCGCCGCTTCCTCCTTCATTTTCTTTTCCATCTCGCGCCGATCTTGAATAGCTTTTTTCATGGCGCTTGCTTGCTTATCTGCTTCGGTTTCTCCGAAGATTCGCTTACGGGCTTGGGCTATACCACGCTCCACAAAGCCACCAATAAGCAATCCCCAGAGCAGGGCAAACACATTGATGATAATAATGTAGCCAATAATAGCGAGAACAAATGCTAAGATGCTACTGAGAATAGTACCACCACTAGGTGCGGATGTTCCTGGCTGAGCTTGTTCGGCTAGTGGGCGAATGTTTTGTAAGTTGACCGTAATTTGTGTTGGTTGTGGGCTGTTATCTGCGGCAATTATTCTATCTATTGCCCCGACAGGATCTTCAATCTGTTCGAGTAGTTGAACAGTTGTTTCATCATCATAGCTTTCTGGGTAGCTATTGGCGACAAACTTCACCCATTGATCTCTTGCGCCTTGGCTAAGCTCGCTTGGAGATGCATCGAAAAATTGAACTGGTGCGATATTATATGCCCATACCATGCCGAGTAGAAACGCTATTGTACCAAGTAATATGAAGCGTGCTTTTGGTAACTGAGGTTGGATAACGATCTTGAACAGACCATTGTAACTATCTAGTAACCAATTTTTAAAGCGTGTAAAAACAGACTCTTTGCCATCATCGTTTTTTGAAGGCTCTTGCTCGGCATTTACCGGGGTGAGGTCTTCACTCATCGTCTTGCCTTTCGAGACGTGTTCCGTTTCCTATAAGCTAAAATAATTCTACAGGAGAAAAGGTTAACGCGCCAAAATGACACGGTAATTCCCTGTTATTTACAGTATATGGTACAGACAACGTGTTAAAACGTCAAAAAAAGGTTAGGGTCATGTTATATGACCCTACTGTTAACTAACCTGTTTTCTTGTTTTCAAGATCCGCAACTAAGTCGGTATCCTCTTCGTTGCCAGTCTTTTTCTCTTTTTCTGGCAATTTCCATGTGGAATATTCACATTCAGGATAACGAGAACACCCATAAAATGTTCGTCCACGACGGGTTTTACGGACAACGACATCACCTTGATTACAATCTGGGCATATCATACCGGTTGTTTCAAGGAACTGCTCGGTATGTTTACATTCAGGGTAGTTTGTACAACCGATAAACTTACCCCAACGTCCGTATTTGATGATTAAGTCGCCGTCGCCACAAGTTGGGCAATTTCTGCCGACAAATTCCTCTTTACGCACTTTCGGCATATTTGCACGTGCGTTTTGTAGGTGCTTCTCAAATGGCGTGTAGAACTCATGGAGCATTGGTCGCCATTCAACATCACCCTCTGCGATTTCATCAAGCTGACCCTCCATCCGTGCTGTAAACCGAAAGTCCATGACATCTGGAAAGTATTCTACCAGCAAGTCGTTAACAATTTTTCCTGTCTCAGTGGGTTGAAGACGCTTGTTGTCTTTCTCGACATACTCACGATCTTGAATGACGGCAACAGTTGGCGCATATGTACTTGGTCGTCCAATTCCAAATTCCTCCAAGGTACGCACAAGGCTAGCTTCTGTGTAGCGTGGCGGCGGTTGTGTGAAGTGTTGTTCAGGCAATAATTTGATGAGTTCCAAGATTTCATCTGCCGTAAGATCGGGTAAAATACGCCCCTCGTCTTCATCCACTTTGGCATCTTCGTCACGGGTTTCTTCATATAATGCAAGGAAGCCCATAAATTTGATTGTGCTACCGGATACGCGAAATAGATATGGCATGTTGCCGGCTTCTGGACCTGCATCAATTTCTATGCGTAAGGTGTTGTACAGCGCATTGGACATCTGGCTGGCGACAAAGCGCTCCCAGATCAGCTTATACAATTTATATTGATCTCGTGATAGAAACTCTTTGATCGTATCCGGTTCATGTAGAATGTCTGTTGGACGTATGGCTTCGTGTGCTTCTTGGGCACCTTTAGATTTGGTTTTATACGTCGTTGGTTTCTCTGGACGGTAGTCTTTGCCAAATTTCCCTTCGATATAGCTCCGCGTATCCTTTTGTGCTTGTTCAGACACATGGGTGCTATCAGTACGCATATAGGTGATTAAACCGGTTGCACCACCTGTACCAATATCTATACCTTCATACAATTGTTGTGCATTTCGCATTGTCCGACGTGCATTGAACCCATAACGCCGTGAAGCCTCTTGTTGCAATGTGCTTGTCGTAAATGGTGCTGAAGGACGACGTTTACGTGTGCCACGTTTCACATTACTGATGATATATTGACTACGTTCTAATACCTCTAAATGTGGCAATACATCTTGTTCAGTAGTTAAAGGAATATCTTCACCGTTATACTTGGCTAAACGTGCAATAAACGGCTTCTTCTTTTTATTACCATTTGATTGCTGTTGCTCAAGTTCAGCTTCTATAGTCCAGTATTCTTCTGCATTAAATGCTTCGATTTCGCGTTCGCGGTCAACAACCATACGCAATGCAACGCTCTGCACACGACCAGCGGATAAACGGTTACGCACGCGATCCCACAATAATTCCGTGATATTGTAGCCGACGAGACGATCAAGAATGCGTCGCGCTTGTTGTGCGTTTACCAAGTCCATATCAACTTCGCGTGGTTCTGCAAAAGCATGTTCAACGGCGGCATCCGTAATTTCATGGAAGACGACACGTTTAATGCGTTCAGGTTCCATACCCGCCGCCGCAATCAAGTGCCATGCGATTGCCTCGCCCTCGCGGTCAGGGTCAGTTGCTAGATAAATTTCTTGCGCTGTTTCGACATCTTTTTGTAAATCTTTGATCGTATCCCGTTTATCATTTGGGACACGATATTTAGGTTCAAAGTCATTTTCAACATCAACAGAGAGTTGTGTTACGAGAAGATCTCGAACATGACCCTTTGATGCTTTGACTTTATAACCCTTACCCAAAAAATTGCTTACTGTTCGGGCTTTTGCAGGCGATTCAACAATTACTAACTTGCCACTGCGCCGTTTAGCACGCTTTGTACCTTTTTTCTTACTCTTGGACTTCTTTGTACTTTTACGTTTAGGGGCAACCGTAACTTCTGGCTTGGGTATGTTTTCGTGCTCTGGGGTTGTTCCCATACGAAATAAGTTAGTTCCACATACAGGACACTGACCCTTAGTGCCCGGCGTACCTGTTTTTGTGTATACGGGTGTAGGATTTCCCATTTCCCGTTTTTCACGGCATTTTACACAATATGCCTGTTTTGGTTCACTCATACAGTATCCTTGACTAAAAATTTACTATAGATATTCATTTCTATGTGTTGCTTTAAGATGATTAACAACTTCACGTACATCTTGTGCGCGGTCTTTATGACATATCAACACTACATCCGGTGTATCTACTACAATAACATCTTCAATACCGATTGTGACAGTAAGTCTATCACTATATACCAATGTTTGTTTGGTATCGAGAATAACATGGTTTTCTGTATCTCCAGAGATGCAATTACCAAACTTATCAAGTGTCATGATGTCATAAAGTGCATCCCAACTGCCAACATCGTTCCATCCGAATTCTTCTGGAATTACAAGCATATTTTCGGCACCTTCCATAATTCCAACATCAATAGAAACCTTTGGCATTTGGTTCCATAATGTTGCTAACTCTGCTTGAAATGCTGGTGTGTCTATCGATGGTTCAAGCTGTGTAAGAAGTTCCGATATTTGTGGTTGTTGTCTTGCATATTCTTGCATCGCGATTGCTGTTTTCCAAATAAACATGCCCGCGTTCCAGCTATATTTACCTGATGCGATGAAACTTGTTGCTGTAACAATATTCGGCTTTTCGGTAAATCCGACTGCTTCATAAGCGGTAAATCCCTCGATACTTTGAGCCTCTTTACCCTGCTTAATATAGCCGAATCCAGTGGCAGGGTGGGTAGGTGTAATGCCAATTGTTGTGATTTGATCTTCATTTGCAAGATTATAGGCAATTTTTAGGATATCTCTAAACTTATCCTCTTGCTCTATAAAATGGTCAGAATGCACCATAGCTACTACAGCATCTGGATGGCGTTTATGTATGATTGACAGTGCCAGAGCCGCCGCTGGAGCAGTATCCTTCGCATTTGGTTCTATAACGAAGTTCTGTGCTGGGATTTCGGGTGTGTCTCGTCTCATCGCTTCGATAAACGATGCATTTGTAGAAATATAAATATTTTCTGCTGTGAATGTTGGTAATAATCTCTCTACCGTAGTCTTATACATCGTTCGTTCATCAATCAATGGCAGTAATTGTTTTGGCGTTTCTTTTCGACTTACGGGCCACAAACGTGTACCGCCACCGCCAGCCATGATTAGTGCATAGTAATTTTTCATTTTGTAGAGATCCTTATGATGTAGCCATGCTTAGAGTTGTTTATTGTCTTGCTATGCTGTATGTCATATGACCATCCATTGATACCAATCCCTTTAGCTCAAGTATGGTAAGCGTACTGCTGACCTCTTTTATTGACAATCCTGAAAGACGCACCAGATCATCAATATGAGTTGAGTCGGCGGATAGGTGAGTGAGCAATTGTGCCTCAATGTCGTTAGATGGTGCGATTGTCTCTGTTCTTACACGAGTAGAAACAATAGTGTATGTAATATCAAGCTCATCAAGTATATCTCTCGCATCCATCACCAATTTTGCACCATCTTGGATAAGGCGGTTACTACCTTGGCTATTGCCGCTGTAGATATTTCCAGGAATAGCGAAGACATCCTTACCTTGCTCTGCCGCATAAGAGGCTGTGATAAGCGCACCGCTATCTTCGGGTGCTTCAACTACAAGTACACCTAATGCCATTCCACTCAAGATGCGATTACGCCTAGGGAAATTTTTTCCGACAGGGCGTGTCTCAATCGAGAATTCACTAACGAGTGCGCCATTTTGGATAATTGTGCGTCCCAAATCGCGATGATTTTGTGGATAGGCAACGTCTACACCATTACCGAGTACTGCAATCGTGCGTCCACCCGCGTCAATTGCACCAGCATGCGCGGCGCTGTCAATGCCATGAGCCATTCCACTAATAATGGTAATATCCTGTTGTGCCAGAGCATAAGCCATGTCATATGCAACATCACGTCCATATTTTGTCGCATTACGTGTACCAACGATTGCGAGCGCACGATTATCATCTGGCAATAATGCACCACGCACATAAAGCACCATCGGTGCACTATCAATTTCTTTCAATGAGGCTGGATAATGTTCATCATTAAAAGGATATACTGTTGCTTGGATGCGTGTGACCTTTGTCATTTCTGCAACGAGGTCAATGGATGTGCGGTGCTTAACAAGCCTTTTAACAAGTGATTGTTCTAGATTATGATGCCGAAGTTGTGATTCGGATGCATGCCAAGCGTGTTTCAGATTCCCAAATGCGTTTAGCAATTTTAAGATGCTTTTTAAGCCTACTCCGGGAATCAAGCTGAAGCCCAGCCAATAGTGTTTTTCGTCCAATGGTTGTGTTTCTCAGCAGATTACCCTGAATAAGGAACAGCATAACAAGCTATAGTTTTACTTGTCAAGCATGTGATGTTTTAATGCTTATTTATCAGGAAGTAATCCATCCGGAATTTTGACTAAGATGAATTTATCTTCGAGATTAGTTTCGAGGATATTATCAGTTGTAGCAGGAAAAAGGATTTCCCCATTGTTAGCGCTTTTGATGATGTAAACATCATTGGCACCCGTTTCCAACACATCAATAATGTTGCCGAGTATTGCACCGTCTTCAGTTTTTACGGTTAAGCTAATGAGTTGATACAAATAGATTTCGTCTTCTTCGAGAGGCACTGCATCGTCAATATGTACCATAACGAAAAGTTCACGCAGGCGGTCTGCTTGATCGCGATAATCTATACCATCGAGCTTAAGTAGTCCGTAGTTTTTGTGCATCCGCAGGTGTTGTACGGCATAGGGCTGTGGATTCGCTTCATCTGGTGTTCGCGCAAGATAGACTGATTCTAATGTGTTGATACGTTCGGGATAATCAGTGTGTATTTTCATACGTAGTTCACCCCGTATCCCATGTGGGCGTAAGACCTCACCTAGTAAGAGATACTGAGGCGAGATCTTTTCTTTTTCGTGTGTATCAGACATCGTTTATTTAGTCGATTTCAAGAATAACACGGGTGTTTTGCTTGTTGCCCATTGTACGCAGAAGTGAACGTATCGCATTCGCAACACGCCCATTCTTGCCAATGACTCGTCCCATATCACCTTTGGCGACGTGTAATTCTAGGATCAAAGATGATCCTGTCCGCCGTGCCTTAACGGTGATTTCCTCTGGGTTATTTACTAGATTTTCTGCGATATATTTTACGAGTTCTTTTTCCATACCGGATACCCCTTTAAGGGTGGCTTAATTTATTCTTCTTCGGTAGCTTTTGCGGCTTGCGCGGCTTTGATCTTGCTTTCACCAGCGGCAGGTGCCGGGTAGTTGGTGCGTGGGCTTACCGGTTCCGCATTTTCTTTCGCGGTTTCCGCTTCCTGTACGAGGGCTTCCAACTCTTCACCCTTACGCAGACGTTCAAAACGCTCCATTGTTCCCGTACGTTTCATGATGCTGACAACAGCATCGGACGGTTGTGCGCCGACACTAAGCCAATATAACGCACGGGCTTCGTCCACAATATCAGTGGTAGGGCGTGTGCGTGGATTGTGATGACCAATAACCTCAAGATATTGACTATCACGAGCATTTCGACGATCTGTAACGACAATACGATAGTGGGGTTGAAATTTTAAGCCTTGGCGGCTGAGACGAATACGAACCATGTGATTATGTAACTCCTTGCTTTGTTACTATTGCATATTTAGATAGGTAGAATATGTGTGAACATGAGATGTCTTATTGTCCCATTAAACCGGAAAGTCCGGGTATATTAGGCAATCGACCTTTACGTAATTGTTCCATCATTTTTTGCATCTGGCGGAATTGCTTGAGTAAATCATTGACATCACGTACTTCAACGCCACTTCCCGTAGCAATCCGACGCTTACGACTTGCGTTAAGTTTTTTAGGATGAGCACGTTCATAAGGGGTCATTGAATTAATAATCGCTTCAACCCGTTTGATGCGTCCTTCAACCTCTTCTTGATCAATTTGACCTTGCATCTGCATCTTACTCATACCGGGAATCATGTTCATGATTTGCCCGATAGGTCCCATGCGGCGTATACGTTGGAGTTGCTCAAGAAAGTCTTGTAACGTAAATTGATTTTTCATCATTTTACGCTGAAGTTCCATCGCCTCTTTTTCATCGAATTCTTGCTCTGCACGTTCGATAAGGCTCATCACATCACCCATACCGAGGATGCGATCTACCAGACGATCAGGGTGGAACAGCTCGAAGCCATCAATCTTTTCGCCTGTGCCGAGGAACTTAATTGGAACATCTGTAACAGCGCGCATCGACAATGCCGCCCCACCGCGTGCATCACCATCTACCTTTGTGAGCACAAGTCCTGTAATGCCAACCCGCTGATTAAACCCGTCAGCGATATTGACTGCTTCCTGACCCGTCATTGCATCTGCGACAAGTAAAATTTCTGCTGGTTCAGCGCGACGCTTGATGTCTTCAAGCTCTTGCATCAAATTATCATCGATCTGCAAACGACCTGCGGTGTCTACAATCGCCACGGCGACATTCGCATCTTTTGCGGCTTTTAGACCACGAGCGACAATATCAGGTGGGCGTGCGCTTACACCCTCCTCGTAGTAAGGGATACCAACTTGTTTGGCAAGTGTTACTAACTGATCAACCGCCGCCGGACGGTATGTGTCTGCGGCGATGAGGAACGGTTCGCGTCCTTCACGGCGCAGATGTACAGCGAGTTTTGCGGCAGTTGTTGTTTTACCGGAACCCTGTAGACCTACAAGCATAATGACATGAGGTTTGGTACTTCCTGAGAAGTTAAGACGACCTGGCTCACCAAGTGTTTCGATGAGTTCTTCATGTACTATCTTAACGACCATTTGCCCGGGTTTCAGGCTTTTGGCGACTTCTGCACCAATCGCACGTTCCCGAACACGCCCCACAAAATCCTTGACAACAGTCAGCGCGACATCGGCTTCAAGCAATGCCATACGTACTTCACGCATAGCAGTCTTCACGTCTTGCTCGCTTAACTTACCGCTTTGTCCGAGGCGATCAAATGTGTCTTGTAATCTTTGACTTAGACTTTCAAACATAGGTGTTTTAGATGCTCATTTTCCAACCTGTGAATTGTAGATGACAGTATTACCGTCGTCAAGGTAAGAACTTGTGTCTATGCTTGATCTAGATGGGTACATATTGTTTTCTATTGACACACAATAGGCATTATGTAATAGTCAAAACGATACTATGTCTCATTACCATTTGTGGAAGACCATGCCGAATATAGAAACATTTCCTACTGTTTCATCATCACGTGATGATGTTCCCTGTGATCGCATCATGACTGTCGCAGGTCTGTCTGCTGGATACGCTAATTTACGACATGTCATTGAAGATATTACGTTTGATGTGCATCGTGGGGAGCGAATCGCTGTGATCGGACCAAATGGAGCAGGGAAAAGCACATTATTCAAAGCATTAGTAGGAATGATTCCTCATCAGGCAGGTCACGTTTCTATCAATGGATATGATTGTCAAACAAGTCATGGAATGATTGGTTATGTACCACAATATGATACTGTTGATTGGCAGTTTCCGGCAACAGTCTATGATGTGGTGATGATGGGGCGTATCAGGCAAATAGGATGGTTACGATTTCCACGCAAAGCGGATCGTCAGGCGGTACAAGGGGCGCTTCAGCAAGTTAACATGACAGAATTTGTGGATCGTCAAATCGGCCAGTTGAGTGGTGGGCAAAAACGGCGGGTGTTTATCGCAAGAACGCTTGTGCAAGAAACGGATATTCTTTTGCTTGATGAACCTTTTAGTGGCGTAGATGTTCAAGCAGAAGAAGAAATCATGGAGACATTAGTACATCTGAACAGTAAAGGCATCACAATTATCCTTTCAACGCATGACTTAACCCTAGCATCACAGTTTGACCGTTTACTGCTCATTAAGCAACGCCTCATTGCTGAAGGCACACCGGATGAAGTGCTTAAACCAGATCGATTACGTGAATCATATGGCGGTACGATTAGTTTAGTTAAACGTGGCGAAGATACTGTAATCCTCACTGATGAACATGGACATATTTGATGGATTTATTGTCAATCATTCAAGAACCCTTGTCCTTTACTTTTATGCAACGGGCATTGATGGCGGCAATTATCGTTGGGATTGTTAGTGGGGTGATGGGTGCATTCGTTGTAGTAAGAGGTATGTCATTTTTTGGCGATGCGCTAGCACATTCTATTTTGCCGGGTGTATCTGTCGCATATATTTATACAGGCGGTACTGCCGTTAGTATCCCTATATTGAGTGATATTCAGGATGAAAGTTTACGTTTGTTTGCGGGTGGTTTGATCGCAGGGATTCTTTCTGCATTGATAATAGGTTGGCTAACCCGCGAGGAACGCCTGAAAGAGGATACTGCCATCGGTATAGTCTTTGTTGCGATGTTCGCGCTTGGGATTGCGATCATTAGTAGTGATCCGCGTGCATATGGGCGGGACTTAGTACATATTTTGTTCGGCAATATTTTAGGCATCAATGACACCGATTTACTTATTATGGCAATGTGTGGAATATTTGTTATTGCTGTAATCATATTCTTTTACAAAGAATTGCTGGTTATTAGCTTTGATATTGGACTTGCACGGACGCTGAAACTCCCGACAGAACAGCTTCGTTTATTACTTCTCATACTTATCGCTGTGACGATTGTTGCGAGCCTTCAAATTGTCGGTATTACCCTCATGCTTGCAATGTTGATCGCTCCGGCGGCGACAGCGCAAATAATAACGCGACGTATGCATCACATGATTATCGTTGCATCGCTGTTTGGTGTACTCGGGGGCATTATGGGTGTTTATCTGTCATATTATTTGGAGATCGCCACAGGACCGGCGATGGTATTGTTTGTAACGGCGACCTTTGGTGTTGTGTTTAGTGGGTCACGGATTAGACAGCGGATTCTGCGTGTTGCATAGACTAAGGTTTTGTGTCAGTCTAATAGCAGTTCAAGTATAGGCTTTACATAGCCTGTTAAATCCGTAAAACCTTCTGCAAAATCACTTTTGTGATCGCCTATAAATACAGTGGGGATGTCGTTAGTTGTGTGGCGACGATTTCCGATTTCTTCGATATTACCGTGATCGCTCGTAATTATCACGACACCTTCATTATCTTGCCACTCAGCGAGTACGCCTTCAATAACACCATCGAAGGTTTCTAATAGTTCAATTGCTTCATCAATTTTGCCACGATGCCCGACCACATCTGTTAACCAATGTGACATGAACGCAAAATCGTAGTTTCTCGAAAGATGAACCATACGCTTGCCAGCTTCCTGTGGCATATATTCTGGTATATCGTCGAACCCTAGTTGCGTTTTCCATCCTTTTCCAGTCCAATCTCCGCTTAGGGCTTTGCCGGCTTTCAGATCATCGGCATTAAAACAGGATAACCCTGCGGACATTAGCGCATATTGATAGCTCGCGGGTAAATTTTTCCCTGAAGTAATACCCTTGTGCCATCCGGGTGGATACGCCTCAAGTAGGGCAGTCGATTTTCCATGTGAAATAAGTTGTTTAAAAATATTATCGTCGTCGAGAATCTCCCTAATTTGAGGATTTGGTTTAGGTCCGTAGTGCCGTCCAACGAGTGCGGGTATATTCTTTCCAGTAACGATTGTTGCTTGTCCGGTTGCACTTTGTGGTCTGCTAGGGATTCCCATACGTGGGTCAGTGGGGATGAAAATTGCACGATCAGTGAATTGATGCCCGGTGTTAGTTGTCCACTTCTTGCCATTTGTTAAGGCATTAAGAGTAGGAAGATTCCCCGCCATGAATGGGTTTATTTGTGGGTCTTCTTTACCTAGTCCCACACCATCTATGAATATCATCAGGATATGCATAGTTAGCCATTCATTCGTGCTAGGTCAAGGCTTTGGTCACCAGGCGGAATATGATCTCTCCATACTTCATTACCAGCATTATCATAGAGCACAAATTCGGGCGTGAACGAGAACCGGTATGCATTACGCATCTCTCGCCCTACGTTTGAGTGAATGTCTACACGCAAAACATTAAATTCTGTGTCGATCTCATTCGCAAGTTCAGACACGATAGGTTCGAAGATAATACACCCCGTACAATAATTACTGAAGAATTCAACAAAGGTTGGTTGTCCATTGCCAATAAGTGCCTGAGCAGTCTCAAAATCATCTACTGTACTAACTCCCGGACGTAAAAGCATGAATCCGACTACAAATGTGCTGATTGTTAATGCTAATATGCCAAAGATATAAGATTTCTGAACATTAGGACTTTCGCTTCTAAGCAGTATGAAGAGCAGGAATACGTGGATCGCGTAGTTCTGCTCTGAGAAAGTCGTATAGCAAATCATTGACAAGT
>DAOTXB010000626.1:0-3006 GCA_034435575.1 Anaerolineae bacterium | reverse complement strand
TTGTCGCCATTGGCGAAGTTTGTGTTGGATTGGCGAAGTTTTTCCAGTGCATTACCTGATAACGTAGCGAGTTGTCCCTGCTGGTACGGCAGAATCATGAAATATGTCAGTAATGGCGTAATCATGGGCTGAAGCAAATCCCATGCTTCTCGCTCAACCGCTAAGCGCCACGCCTCACGGATGTTATCCATTGCCCGCAAAATTTCGTCTAATGCGGTTCGTTGCTCTTCCGTGTAAAGGTTTAGCAATTGATCGTCTAAAAACCTGCTGTAGTCGCCGATGTAACGGTGTAACGTGGCTTCCTGGTCTTCTTCTAGCATTTTCTCCGATGCATATTGCCGGATCAATTCGTGAATCTCGTACATGCCATTGCTGGTACGGTGGACGAGCGATTTATCCACCAGTGATAGCAAAACTGGTAACGACGCGTCGGAAATGTCCTGTGCGGCTTTGAGCGTAAACATACCGTAAAAAGGTGATAATCGACTCAGTAGTCTCTGCTCAATAGCGTTTAGTCGCTTCCATGAATGCTCGAACACACCCCGTAAACTGTGATGACGCAGGGGCATGTTGCGGGCAGAAGTGCTCAAGAAATCCAGACTTTTTTGGATTTCGTCCGCAATTTCTGTGGGCGATAATACGCGCACCCACGTTGCCGCAAGCTCCAGACCGAGCGGCATGCCATTGACATATTGGCAGATGCGATAGAGCGCGTCTGCATCGTTATCGTGCAGAGCGAAGTCATGTTTGATGCGTTGTGCATGGCGGGTGAACATTTGTACCGCGCTAAACTCGCGCCAATCCGGTTCATTTGGTGATTCCGGCACGCGCAGACCGCCCGTATCAAAGACCCATTCTTCCTGTAAATTTAACCGCTCGCGTGAGGTAACCAATATTTTCATGCGGGGCGCGATGTCGAGCAATTCCGTGAGGAATTCTGCTTTCTCTAGCACATGCTCGAAGTTGTCGAGAATCAAGAATAGGTGGCGTGTTCGCAGATAATTTCTGAGTGCGTCCTCCGCGTCAATGCCAGTCGAATCATAATTTGGGATGTGTTGCGCGATAGCATCCGCAATATATAAGCCTGATGATAGGGGCGCAAGAGGAACAAACACGACACCATCAGCATAAAGTGTTGATTCGGCGATGTGTTTTGCAACGGCGATGGCGAGGCGGGTTTTACCAACGCCACCCGGACCCATCAACGTGAGTAAGCGACAGGCGGGGTCTGCAAGTAGCTCAGTGATTTCATTCAGCTCATGTTTACGTCCGATAAACGGGGTGTTGGTTGTCGGTAAGACGAGGATTGGCTCCGCGACTGCTTCGACAAATGCCTGTGGTTGTGTGACTCCTGATGAAGACGGGTACACAAGTTGGCGCGATTGAATTCTCTGATAAAGTTGCTCGGTTTCTTCGTGTACATCCGCGCCGAGTTCCTGTTCAAAAATAGTGCGTGCGGTCTGATATTGGCGGTGGGCGGCGGCGTATTGTCCTGCCCATGCATAAAGGAGCATCAGCCGACGGTGTGCGCCTTCGTTGAGCGTGTCCTGTTCCAATAAGCGACGTGCATGGGGAATCGCTTCTTCTGTCCGGTGTAATGCTACCAGCGCATCACAAAATCGTTCTAGCGCACCCGTGAAGGTTTGCTTGAGCGATTCACGGGTGATGACTAACCATTCCTCAAAGGTGTTGCTATCGGGAATCACAAATCCTGCGAGAAAGTCATCACGATAAATGTTTGATGCTTGCTCAAGTCGTTCGACACGCGTTATGGAATCATCGTGCCCGTTGGTTTGTTCTGTCAGGCGACGAAATTCGTTGACATCTACTACGCCAAGGGGATTAAGTTGTACGGTGTCATCTTCAAGTAGTAGCCAATCATCACCAAGTGCTTTGTTGAGTTCCCAAACGGCATTCCGCACATAGGCAAGCCCGCGTTTTGTTTCACTATCTTCCCACAGCGTGGCGGCGAGTTGTTCACGGCTGACCGGACGCGCTTTCACTGCCAGAAAAGCCAGTAGCCCCATCGCCTTGCGTCGGGTGATATGAACGGGCGTGCCGTTCAATTGGATGAGCGGTGACCCTAACAGATCAATTTTCAAAACTGTGTTCTGCATAGTATTTCGCTATCGGCTAAATCGCTGATTATCGTGTGATTGAGGTGCGCTGAACATGCTTGCATTGTAGCATAATTGCCTGTGTTTTTAGGGGGTTCAGAACGGGTCAAATCTATGAATCTATTATGCGTTAATGTTCATTTTGAGAGAAGCCCAAAAATGAGACGCTTTTGAGACGGCACTGCTATGCCTCTTGAGACTGTGCTGAGATGCACCTGCTATAGGCTGTATATATGAACGACTAAGTAAGACGAAAGGCGTGTCATATGCACGGACAACTTAGCAGTTTTAGCGCCGCACAGGACGGCTTAAATAACTTGAGCGCAGACGCGTTACAACGCCGGAGCGCAACGCGTACATTTGAAAAAGTATTCAACACGGCACGTCGTTCTCGCTGGTTAGCGCGTTTTACCGGCAACGATAATCAGTTAGCACAATTTAAAGACTGTGTGCTCGGTGGTGATTTGATGCGCCAACACTATGAAGGCGTGCAGGTGATCGCGCTGGAGAAGATTGTCGGGACGGAAAACCGTAGTGAAGAATTTGATGGTGATTTTCGTCCGGTAGCCGATCATGTTGAAGGGCGCTGGGTAGGGTTGGCAACGGCTTACCTGCAAGGCACACCACTGCCACCGATTGAGCTTCTGCGCGTAGGGGACGATTACTTTGTGCGTGATGGGCATCATCGTGTTTCCGTTTTTCGTGCCTACAATCAGGCGACGGTTGAAGCGATTGTCACCGCGATTGGCTAATTAGGAATTTGCAATAACTAAGTGTGTAAACCGGCAAACTACCCGCCGGATAAACGTCCATCGCAAGATGGATAAATTACACGGACAGAGCAGGAGGGCGAGAAACGGACACTCGCCTTTTTGTATTTGGTCAGTGA
>DAOTXB010000625.1:0-6546 GCA_034435575.1 Anaerolineae bacterium | reverse complement strand
ATACGATCGGGCTGTGCGTCGAGGATCTCCTCGGCGAAATACTCGAAAAGATGTCGCCGTGATTGCGAGAACCGCGCCAATTGTTGCGTCAGTGCGGCATCATCTGTGTGCGATTGGCTCATCAAGATGAGTGCCAGCGCCGCTGCCCAACCTTCCGTTGCCTTTTCGAGCTCTGCAAGCGTGTCTTGAGCGGGATGCCAGCCCAGGGATGTGTTAAGCCAATCCCGCATTTCACTGATATTGAACCGCAGATCGCGTATACGGATTTCGGCAATCTCGCTGCGAACGCGCAAGCGTGCCAATTGCAGCGGTGGATCAGCCCGTGTGCCGATTGCTAATCGCATATTGGGTGGCATGTGGTCGATCATGCGCCCAATAGCATCGTGAATGCGTGATTCGCTGATGAGGTGATAATCATCGAGGATCAAGACGATAGGCGTGTTAGCAACAGTTGCCGCATTGAGAATGTGATCCACAGCGTCCTGGAAGTTGTCTCCTTCCTCATAATACGGCGGCGAGGAGAATGCTGCGTCATGGGTCCGAAATGTTCCCAACAGATAGGCTGCAAAGTGCGCGGGGTCGTTATCGCGTTCGTCGAGCGCGTACCACGCGACGAGCGTGCCCTTCTCCCGCAAACCGTGCGCCCACTGGATCAAGGCTGTCGATTTGCCAAAACCTGCTGGAGCTGATACCAGCACCAATCGCGCCGTTGCCTCGGCACCAATCTGAGACAGGATGCGTCCTCGGGTCACATGTTCGCTTCGTAGCGGTGGTAACTGGATTTTGGTTTGCAGAAGTGCTGGCATAAACTGGTTATTTCCATTGGACTGAATTTTATCCATTATATCAAACCAAATTTAGCCAACCGTTATGGTTTAAGAACGAAACCATAACCTACTGCCTTAAAAATCATCGATGGGCACATTATAAGAAATCTCCGTGACACGCAACTTGATATAGGTCAAGTCACCCTCTGGTAGCTGCCAGACCCCCCACCCAACACTAGGAACACAAAGCCCATCATAGATTTTGTATTCGGTTATCGGTGTAGCCCAGTTATCAAGCTTATATGTTCCGTTGTGCTCACCATAGCGTTCAGCAATGAAACTGAGCGCACGCCCCGCATCATCAAAATAGATGCGACCCGTTACCTGTTTGCCGCTATATGCAAAGGTCACATCGGCGGCATGACCGTCTACAGCTTTCCATGTCACATGCTCACTCAGATAAGCCGTTGGAAACCACATCATTTCCTGAAGATAGCGTACCATCGTTCCTTGTAGTAGTTTATCATCACGAGCATCAAAGATGGTGAATAAGCCTGCCAACTTACCGAACATATGGGCTTTCCCATCGCTGTATGTGTCCAGTGCGGACATCAAAGGCAAACCGAACATTTTAAAATTAGCTTTCCACTGAAAACCCGGCGGATTGGTACGATACACTTGATCGACTCGCATGGACATCCAGGGTTTATCCGTGCCCAGGCGAAACTGCCCTGTATACTTCAGAGATACGGTGTCGATCCAGGGTTTACCGACAACGCCCGTGTAATTCATATAACGTTGAACAGGGGCTGGTAATCCTGCGATCATCTCATCTGTGACTTTATTGGCTGATTCTATGGCTTGCATCAGGTTTTCTCCTTACGAGTTCTCAATTTATCTGAGTTGGGCTGTCATTTTAGTGATCTGTGGACTGAGCATAAGTATGGCGAGAATAACGCCATCAATCAACGTTCCGCGAAATGCATCGTTCCAGTCCAGTGCGGTAATTACTCCGGATAGGAGTGTTGTTATAATCAGTATGGGAAGTCCCCACGATTGACCAGCGAATATTGCAACGGTAGCAACCAAAAAACCAAGTGCCACTATAAACCAAAGAATACTATACATGTGCGTTCCAGTAGCACCTAAGTCGAGATGACCATTTAGGAATACTGTTTTATATGCTAACTGTGGCACCTCTTTGAGTGGCCAATACGCCACAAAACCTAAAAGATGGATAAGACCATGGATGCCGAGCAGAAACGCAAGTACGATGATAAGTGGTTTATTCATCGATGAAGCTCCTTTTATTATGTAGTGAACGGATAATGGTGCAGGTAAATACTTAAGCTAGGTCTACAATTTGCAAAAGAAGTCGAGGGCAGCGCCCTCTGGTTTCATCGCCAAAGATAATAAGATATAGCAGGCTGACAGATAGTAGCGAAGAACACATCTGATGAACCATAAGATGCTACCCCAACCTCGCAGGAGGTGGATCAATAGCGTAAACAAGGCTGGTATGATGCTAATCCATGCTTTCAGAAGATAGATTAATAGCATGAACCAGACTGATATGATTCTGTCCAAAGCGATTACGTAAATTGCAAGTAACGCAATCGACATAACGTGTTGCATCCAATCTGTTCTATTTTCCGCTTTCCAGAAACGGTTGGTCAGATTACCCCTGAACATTGGTCGAAGCCTAACACTTACCCAATATTGAACCGTCGTCTGATGGCATGTCCAATCGTTGGATGTTCTCCACTTCACCGCCCGCGTTGGTTACTGCGTGCGTCAATAATGTCGTATTTATGGAACCCTGGAGGCGTATGACCAGACAATCGCCATCGCTAATATCGATCTGCTGTACAGAGAGGACATTGGGATAAGCACGCAGAGCCGCCATTACCCCCTGTCCAAAATGATGACCTGTGATCTTCAGATATTGCTGATCCTGTCCATTGGGCAAAAGTGTGTCAGACATTGAACACCCTATGTCCAGATTTCGTCGTTGTACAGCCAGATCACATGGGCATCGACGAAATCAACACCCAGAAAACTATTGATCGACACTCGATGATTACCATCAATCACAAAATAGCCATCGTCCGTGCGGTAAACATCAATGGGTGGCAGTGTCACACCGATCATCGTAAGTTTCAGCAAATGCTTCCAACGCATCTCAACCGTGTCATCCAACGGCATAAAACAGGAGTCAAATTCGTTTGAGCGTCCAAGTGATCCGATAATCTGATTGATTGGGATCGACGTTACACCGCGATCAATACGATCCTTGACAGGCTTACTTGCCTGCCATGTCTCAAAGTCTTTTAGCCCGGTGGGTTGGTTCTGTAGACGGGCTTTAATGCGATTCCAAAAGCCACGACGCATCGCACTCTCAAACAGTCCGCTGGTAGTTTTGGTCGTCATGTATGTTTGCATAGTGCTAGCACCTTCAACTTTCTGCGTGTCATTGATTTCAGTGTTACATGAATATGCCCCTGGATCATCCGACATACGATCAGCCAATCACCTGGTCGTTTGACCAATCATCGCCTGGCTGAAGGTAAGATTTGTCACAGACAAGACACTGTTACCGTAGATCCAAATCGACCCACAGGAGACATATCATGCCCGAAACCATCATCCATACCGACCGACTCACGCGAACATTCAATGGTGTGCAGGCACTCAATGTGTTGTCTATGGACGTTCCAGCTCATTCCATCATCGGTTTTCTGGGACCAAAGGAGCCGGTAAGAGTACCACCATCAAATTGCTATTGGGGTTAATCTATCCGACCTCTGGTGGTGGCACCGTATTCGGCAAAGACATCGTGCATGAGAGCAGAGAAATCCGGCAACGTGTCCGCTATCTAGCTCAACAGCCACGTTTCGATGAGACGATGACCGCCCGCCAGATACTGCGCTTCGTGGCGAAGTTCTTCTACAGTAGACCGACGAAAACCATCGAACAGCGCGTTGAGGAATCACTGGCGCTGGTTGGTCTGAAAGACAAAGCTGACCGCCCCGTAAAAGGCTTCTCCGGTGGTGAAATGCAACGACTTGGCATCGCACAGGCGCAGATCAATGAGCCAGAACTGCTCATTTTAGACGAACCAGCTGCCGCGCTCGACCCGATGGGACGGCGGGACGTGCTCAATATCATGGAACAGCTTCGTGAAAGCGCAACGATCTTCTACTCGACCTATATTCTTGACGATGTACAGCGCGTAAGCGATCGAGTTGTCATTCTGAATCATAGTGAATTGGTGGCACAGGGACCGATTGAAACACTGCTACAAGCTGAAGAAGGCGCGGTCTACCATGTTGCACTTCCTCGGGCGGTTGCTACTTTTACTCGTTAAGTGGTGTCTGCAGTCTTAGCCTGTGGTTGGCTAAGATCAAACAGAAATCCTTGTAGCACTTACACTGGATAAAAACGAAAATGCATCAGGATAAACACCAATTTGTCTGCCATTTCCGGTATCATCTTGGTGTATCCCCCCACTCGTTGAGGCTGACGCGGTTCTGCTTTTTGCTCGTAACCATCACGGTCGTTTGGAAATTGGGATACGGAAATAAATAGAAGTGCCCTGATGCAACCCAAGACTTTCTGCCCAAATCTGACCATCGTGTGCATCAACAATGTTTTTGGCAATAGTCAGACCAATTCCACTTCCTCCTGTAAGTCGTGAGCGTGATTTATCCACCCGATAGAATCTTTGAAAAATTCGTTTGACTTCAGAACCACTCAACCCAATGCCGGTATCGTGAATTGCAAAACGTATGCCTTTGTCTTCCTGAGACAGGTTAATCCTCACTTGCCCACCTGTATCCGTATATTGCAAGCTATTACCAAGCAGGTTGATAAGCACCTGTTCAATGCGTCCTCGGTCCATAAAACACTTGGGCAAATGAGTTTCAAAATCCATGCTCAGTTCAATTGATTTTGTATCATATTGTGAGCGCATCCTAGCAATCACGGCACTAGCAATATCGACAGGCGGCCACCACCTGCGCTGAAGTTGAATTGCACCTGATCCCGTTATCGACAAATCTTGTAAATCCTTTACAAGACGTTGCAGTCGATCCAGTTCTTGATAAATCAACGTGTAGTTCTCAGGTGTCTCATGAATGATCTGATCCTGAAAGCCTTCGATCATCCCTTGAATGGAAGCTAGAGGTGTCTTGAGTTCGTGGCTGACATCTGCAATGAGTTGCTGTCGGGTTTTTTCACTTTTAGCAATGGTCATTGCCATCTGATTAAAGCGCGATGCTAGTTCACCGATTTCATCGTTCTGATTGACATCGATTAGGTGATCATACTGCCCGTCTGAAATCCGTTTTGTCGCTGAGGCGATCTCTGCAATCGGACGGATGATACGCCGACTGACATACCAACTCACAAACACCGCTACTAGACAGGTTATGCTTCCGGCGATAATGACAATTTGATTGATCTGAGTGGCAATAGGGTTGCCTGTGGTTTCCTCCGCAATGATGGATGTTGTGCCGCCTGCCTCCTCAACTTCGACCTCCATGTTGACAATCAAAGGTGTGATTAGCATCGTGAGGAATACGGTAATCAATACGCTGAAGACTGCAATTACAAGAAAGTAGAGCAATAATCGCGTTTGGAGCTTCATAATGGTTCATCAGCGAACTTATATCCGAAGCCACGCACTGTCTGAATAATGTGTGGATCATTCATGTTCTCTTCAATCTTCTGCCGTATCCGCCGGATGTTGACATCTACAGTACGTTCATCGCCGAAAAAATTCGGTCCCCAAACATGCTGTATAATCTGTTCGCGCCGTAAAACAATACCCGCATGTTTAGCGAGTGTTACCAAAATGTCGAACTCAATCGCTGTCAACTCTACTAACAAATCGTTGACAAGCACCTCATGTCTCTGAATGTCGATTGTGATCTTTTGAAAGGACAGCTTCTGAGATGGCGAGGTATGATGCATGCGTTCTCTGCGAAGTAATGACTTAACCCGAGCAACTAACTCTCGTGGGCTAAAGGGCTTGGTCAGATAATCATCAGCACCAACGGACAAACCCAACACACGGTCTTCTTCCTCAGATTTTGCAGTGAGCATGATGACATAAGCATTGCCCTCCTGGCGGATACAGCGCAGGACTTCAATACCATCTAGCCCTGGTAGCATGATGTCCAGAATGACGAAATCAGGATGCAGTCTGCGAAAAAGATTGAGTCCCGTATCACCATCAAGCGCAGAATATACGTTATAACCTTCCGCCTTGAGATAAGATGTTGCGATGTTCACGATTGTTGGTTCATCATCGATAACCAGTACATCCATTTCGCGATCCGTTCCAAATAGTTGTAGTCATAAGATACACAAGATGCCAGTGAGAGCATAACACTCTCACTATCGTGATCCTAGGATTCAATCACAAAGCTACCATTATGGGCAGTGTAAGTCGACCTAATTAGGGCTATTCCACAAACGATGGCATTATAGAAAAATCGTCCTCAATAAGTGCTAGAGTCAGCATAAAGCCGGTCTCAATGCCATAGAATGTTTCATGTTCACGATTGCCGTCAATTCGATTTGACAACACCATTACCTGCATGTTGTGATCAACAAGGTTTAAAAAGATGGCATTATGAGCAAAATCTGCCCCGTCATGCCAGATAACATTGCCTAATTCAGGATGATCCATCACCACCCATCCATAACCATAATAGCTGGCACCGTTGTTATTCTCGTCGATATAAGGTGTAAATAACAATTCGACGGATTGCGG
>DAOTXB010000624.1:0-6318 GCA_034435575.1 Anaerolineae bacterium | reverse complement strand
AGTTTTTCCGCGTCAGTACCGGTCTCATACTGCACCATGACATCCATTTCGGAGATATGTACCTTCATCCCAAGACCAGCGAGACGTTGCACTTGTGTCGCCACCTGTGTCGATGTCGGTGGTGCCCCGACCCAATCATTCTCCCTTGTGGCAATATGCATCTGTAACCCGACTCCGTGAATTGGCACGCCATCAGCCGTTAAATCTTTAACCAGATCAAGGACAAATTGCGCTGTCGGTTTATGACCGTCTGCGTCCCATTCGTTAAAGTAAAGTTGTGCATCAGGATCAGCATCATGCGCCCAGCGAAACGCTTGTGCGATGTAATCCGCACCTATGCGCTCTCGCCAGAAAACATCGGAATAACTGCCGTCAAGCTCGAAAACTTCGTTAACAACATGCCAGCCATAAACGCGTCCGCGATAATGCCCAACGACTGTGTAAATGTACTCTTTGAGGATTTTTAACCACTCTTCGCGAGAATGATCCGCAACCTGCATCCATGCTGGAATCGCCATATGCCACGCCAGATTATGCCCGATAACCCGCATGTCATGGACTTCCGCAAAATCACACAACAAATCACCATATAAGAAATCGAAAGTATGGCGTGTTGGGTGATGTTCTCGCCATTTCATCCCATTTTCTGCGATGACAAGGTTAAACTCCCGCGCTAGCAGATCACGATATGCGGAATCACTTCGCAATGCGTCGAGGTTGACACAACTGCCAATCATCACTCCCCGTTTTTCTGCCGCTTCACGTAAGGTCATGACAATCTCTGATTCTCAGACCGTTACTCGTCGAATAATTCGCCCACACTCCGTCCCTCGTGCGCCCGCTTAATCACCTCAGCTAACATGGGTCCTACAGAAAGAATGGTCATGTTGGATGGAATTTTTTCTTGTGGGAGAGGGATTGTGTTGGTGGTGATAATTTCTTTAAGACCGAGAGCGCGTAACCGTTGGAAGCTCTTTTCGACGAGGAAGCCGTGAGTGTAGGCGAGATAGACATCTTTTGCCCCGTTTTCACGAAGCACACCGACGGCATTCACAACGCTTCCAGCAGTGTTCACCTCATCATCAACCAGTAGCACGTTTCGCCCTTCAACACTCCCGATGAGCGACAGCGCTTCTGGATGTTCTTTATTATCCACCCGTCGCTTTTCCACCAATGCCACCGGTACGGCTAATTTCTCGCCCCAATTACGAGCTTGTTTAGCATATCCCAGATCAGTGGACACAACTGTTAAATCAGGAATTTCCTTCGCTATTATGTAATCACTCAAAAGGTGAAAAGCAGTCAGCGCATCGCCGGGGATGTTGAAAAACCCTTGAATTTGACCGGCATGCAGATCAATCGTAATATAACGGTCTGCGCCCGCCGCTTCGATCATATTAGCGATCAAACGGGCGCTAATAGGCACACGAGGTTGATCCTTTTTATCTGAACGTCCATACGATAAATAAGGCACAACAACGTTGATACGCCATGCGGAATCACGCTTGAGCGCATCCACCATAATCAACATTTCCATAAAGTTATCATGTACCGGTGAACTCATCGTCTGGAGCAAATAAACATCCTGACCACGCACACTTTCTTCCAACCGTATGAAAATATTCTCGTTAGAAAAAGAGGTTCGAGTGTACGTACCGGGACGTATCCCAAGATGTGAGGCGATTTCACCGCCCAACTGTTGTGCCGATGTCCCGCAGAATAGCTTGATGTCGCCAAAACGCATACCTGTATTACTCCTAGATAACACCTGTGCAGTTATGTTGCGATAATACTTCGTTCCGGGGATTTTTTCTCGCAAAACAGACTTCTCCACATTAAATCATTCTTGCAACATTAGATAGTGGGGATTAGAGGATTCATCACAAATCTTCTCGCTATAACCATACGCATTACTGATCTGAGACTTGTAAAATTTTTTCCACCGCATGATGAGGGTCAATATCACGTTCGTATACCTGCTGAACAAGTGATTCAATGGTATTGCCCGGCAAACTTTCCATAAGTTGCGCCATCAAAGCCTCTCGCAATAAATCATATAATTCAATTCGCACACGTTGATGTTCCATATGCTCTGCAAGGTGCGAATCCATCAAAAATTGCCGATGGTCATCAATCGCCTTAATCAGTTCGTCAACGCCAGATTCATGCGCGGGGGCGTTCGCAATCGTTTGAATAAGCGGCGGTAACCACAGCGTTTCTTGTTGTGATGCCGGATTCTCTACTGCAAGCATTTGCCCATGATGTGCCAGCAATTGCGTGCGGGAGGCAGGATGACCGAGTTCAAGCATGGCTTTCAAACTACGAAGCGTATTCGATGCACCGGGGCGATCTGCTTTATTAATAACGAGCACATCAGCAATTTCCAGAATTCCTGCTTTGATCGCCTGTACATCATCCCCCAGACCGGGGGCTTCTACTACAATGGTCGTCTGTGTGGTACGGACAATATCAACTTCGCTCTGCCCGGCACCTACGGTTTCCACGATCACACGATCAAAACCGGCGGCATCTAACACACGAATTGCATCGCGTACTGCGCGTGATAACCCACCCAAACTGCCCCGTGTTGCCATACTGCGAATAAATACACCAGTATCACCGGAAAGATCACGCATACGGATGCGATCACCCAGAATTGCACCGCCAGAATAAGGACTAGTCGGGTCAACAGCAACAATCGCTACTGTTTTATCCTGTGCGCGATAGGCTTTCGCCAAGGCATTAACCAGCGTACTCTTGCCCGTTCCCGGCGCGCCTGTCACACCAATTGTCCATGCCTTACCCGTTTTTTTAAACAAAGCCGCGAGGGTATCCGCTACGCCCTCGCGATCATTTTCCACATTTGTAAGGAGTCGCGCCAACGCACGTTTGCTCCCATTTAACACGCCGTCCAATAAGGATGCTGTCATGCAGTACCTTCTCTATCAGGGTTCATCATCCCGCGAATGTGCTTCGCGATCAGCTCAGTATCTGTGCCCGGTCCAAAAATACCCCGAACACCAAAAGTTTTCAGACGATCATGATCGTCGTCAGGGATTATCCCACCAATAATGATTGGCACATCATCCAACTCTTGCGCGTCCATAGCCTCCCGAATAACCGGAACCAGCGTCATATGCGCGCCACTGAGAATACTCAAGCCAACAACATCTACATCTTCCTGCAACGCCGCTTCCGCGATCATCTGTGGAGTCTGTCGTAAGCCTGTGTAGACCACTTCAAAACCGGAGTCACGTAGTGCCCGTGCGATCACTTTTGCACCACGATCATGTCCATCTAAACCGGGTTTCGCAATCAGCACCCGAATTGCTCGATTTTTCATCGTTTATTTTCCCATAATAATATTGGTCGTATTATAACAAAAGGGATGCCAGAAGGCATAATACAAACCAAAAATAAATCTTATTGCTTTCATCAAGGAGCAATTCCTATGTTACAATATTAAGATGGTAACAATTGTGAAACGGGATTGCACAAATGACAGCGGCGTCTTCAGCCAATAACCCGAATACAACCAGAAACTTTTTCACTGAAATTTCTACCACTGCCCAGCGCATACGATTCGTGTTTCTTGTCGTATTGGCTATGGTTACAATTGCCATAGCAGTTTCATACTTATCCAATGCACTCACATGGCGCGAACGTCCCTTCCTCGGTGTAATGGTCGCCCATACATTAAATGTCTCCGGTGGACAATCTGTCACGGCTGATCCGTGGGCGGGTCATGTTGCCGGTTTAGAAACGGGTGATCGCATCACCGCTATCAACACACAAAATGTCATCCCCGGAACAGGGACATATTATCTTGATGTGCTTAATGGATTAGAAGACAGCGCAGAACGGGATGAAAACGGCAATATTATCGTTACCGTCAACTTTGAACGCACGGTGACAGATGCCAGCGCCCTCAACACCGCCTTATGCGAATCGCCAGATAATGGTGTTGCCAATTGCACGGTGACTTATAGTCTCAATGAGTTGCCGGATCGCGATTTCTGGGCATTCTTCATTGTGCCGTACTTGTCCGGTGTATTTGTCCTTACGATTGCACTCAGTTTGCTATACTTCAAGCCGATTGAGCCGATTACCTTCGCCATCACCATCACCTGTATTTTGCTCGCAATTGCCATGTTTGGAATCTTCGATGTCGGCTCTACGCATCAGCAAGTTCCGCTGTGGATATTCAACGGGACACTACTCGCAGGGATGTTCATTACGGTGGCTATCTTATTCCCGATGCCGATACGTTTCCTGTTCAAGCAACCCTATTTACGCTTTGCCCCCATCGTTATAGGCGTTGCGACAGGCGCATTACTGCTCAATCAATTTAATGCAGAAACGGGTGCTAACTTCAACGCGAGCATTCGTATTGTCACTTTATTGATCTTGCTATCAATCGCGATATTAGCGGTCTTTCTATTTTTCTATCATCGCGTCCGTGCCATAGACGTTGTCACACACGATCAAGCAAATACCGTTTTGATCGGTATTTCGCTGGCGATGCTTCCCGGCGCAGTGTGGATTGTCGCACAATTAATCACCACGCTTGGGACGGTTATCCCCGGCTTTGACCCCGATCTTGCCTTTCCGTTTAGTATAGAAACAACCATGCCCTTCTTGTTGACCATCGCAATCAGCATGGGGTATGCCGTTTTGCAATATCGTAAATTTGATACCGATCAAGTCATCAGCCAGGGCTTAACCTATATCGTACTCGCGATGGCACTGGTCACCGGCTATTATTTGCTCGTACTCGGCTTAACCTCGTTGGTTAGCGAAAATACCCGCGCCGACGACCCACTCATCATTGCCTTCATCATCTTCTTGATCTCTGCACTGTTTATTCCCGTCAGAACGCGCATTCAATCGCGTATTGATGACATCTATTATCGGAAACGTCGCAATTATCAAGAACAGTTGGAAGCGTTCGGACAAAAACTAGCAGGGATGGAAACAACACGAGAAATCATCACGGCATTCCGCGAAATACTCAGCGATACGATCCAACCAACTAGCATTTTCGTGTTTATGCATGATACGCAGTCAGACACCTATATCTCTTATGAAGGGACAGACACCGACATTCTCTTTACCAATGATAGCGGTGTTGTGGAATTACTCAGTGGTGAGCAACAGGTTTTTTGTTTAGAACCGGGTGTGCCCTGGCCCGCGCAAATTCGTTCAGAACGCGCACGGATTAACATTTTACGCTCAGTCGTGATCGCTAGCATAGGTGTGAGCGACGGTAAGCCTATCGGTTTCATCACGCTAGGTTATCCTAAACGTGGTACCGCCATGTACACGTTTGAAGAAGTACGCTTCGTAAACAATCTGATCAGTCAGGTCAGTGTTTCAATGGAACGCGCACAGGTTATCGCCTCTTACGAACAACAGGTTAATCAGCTCAATGTGTTGAGTAAGGTCAGTCAGGCAGTAAACTTCACCATTGAACCGGATGATCTGCTTGAGTTGATCGTTACACAAACGGAGCGCATCATCGAAGCGCCGTATTTCTACATTGTGCTTTACGATGCACCCGCGGAACAAATCTATTTCGCGTTCTTCTTAGAAAATGATGATCGTGACAATAATAAAGAAGATATTCGCTGGATGATTGGCAACGACCTTTACAGCAAAGTCATCGCGACATCACGTCCGATTAAAGTCGAAGATTATGCACGAGAACTTACGCGCCAAAATTATAAATATAGTCTGGAAAGTCGTGATACCACCGCATGGATGGGTGTTCCATTAATCGCTGGTACGGGCACACTCGGCGTGATGGCAGTTGCCCAATCCCGCCCTAATCGCGCATTTAGTGACGCACAGTTGCAGGTATTTAACGACATCGGCACACTCGCCGCCGCTTCTTTATATCAGGCGAGATTATTCAACGAAGCGAACACCCGTGCCCGTCAGCTAGGTGTGCTCAATGATATTAGCCGTCAATTGGTTGCTTCTGAAGAGAACGTAGAAGCCCTGCTAGATCTTATCACCAGCGAAGCCGTCAACATTCTAGAAGCACAAGCCGGATCACTCTTGCTGATTACAGAGGATCACACCGGAGATTTAGAGTTTAAGGCAGTTGCCGGAGGTAATGATGATCTCATCGGCACACGGCTAGAGGCTGGTTATGGTATCGTGGGCGAAGTCGCGGACAGTGGTCTTCCGATCATTTCCAACGATACATCGAAAGATGAACGCTTTGAGGGTGACGTGGACGAGGGCTTCCACACGACATCCATCCTAGCAGTACCGTTGACAGCCAAAAGTGGTGTGACTGGTGTGCTAGAAGTT
>DAOTXB010000623.1:0-2675 GCA_034435575.1 Anaerolineae bacterium | reverse complement strand
ATGTTGTGCAATGCTTCCTGTGTGATCCGATAAAATGCGAGCTGTGCGTCTTTCTCTAGGTTGATCTGCATAGCGGGTGTGTAATCAATCTCTATGCCAGTAACGCCGGTAAACGCCTCACAAAGATGCTTAATGATAACCCCCAGGTCAGTATTGATCAGTGCATCAGGGTAGAGTTCAAGCAGTACCAGGCGCATTTCCGCAGTCGCGCCATGAATTAATTGCTGGATGTGGGTGGCATACTCAGGAATTTTTTCCGGTTTTTTTTCAATTGCCCGTGGCAGTAAGTCAGCTAGTGTGCCCGCCGCGAAAAGTGTTTGATTCACTGAGTCGTGCAGTTCGCGGGCGACGCGTTGTCTTTCGTTGACAATAGCCAATTCTTGAATCTGATCGTACACCGCTTGTTCTGCCTGTTTACGTGCGGTGATGTCATGGAATATCAATAATTGCCCTGCATTTTGACCACCATTACGGGTAATCGTCGATATAAAGACATCAAACATATGCGCTTTGCCGTTGTGTTTGATCTGAAAATCTTCCTGTAGATGATAATTCTCGGCGATCTGTTCCGTGTGCATATTAAGCGCTGGCAATAGAGCATTGATGTCCGCACCAATGATTGCATTGCTCTCTAAAGTCTCTTGCTGTATCAGATAATTGCGCGCGGCTGGATTCAAGTCAACAATGCGATTGTTTTTGTCTAGCACCACCATAAGATCAAGCATATTTTCTACAACGAGGTCACGTGCTATCGGGGTGAGTTCCAGAAATCCAAAGCCCAATACTGCCCATGCTGTCAGTGCGGCGCTAATCGGGAAGACCAGTGGTGAGGCATTAAAGTGTGCGATAGGTTGTATACCTATCAAATGCAGAATGGCGATAATCAACGGAAGCAAAAAGGCGATCAAGAGTGTTGAGAGCTGGGCGCGATATGTGCTTTGACGGAAGAATAGCGAAACTGTCAAAAAATAAATGGCAACAAATGAAATACTTAATGCGAAGGGAATGTGAACGAAATAGAACAGCGGACCATAATCATAAAAGGAGATGGGAAACCATGTTGTCGTTAAGTCACGGTACGATTCTCCGCGCCATAAATTGTGTATGGGGTTCGTCCAGATCATCACATTGACGAAGATAGGAACGATAATTATATAGGGGCGTATACGATAAAATAGCTTTTCCCGACCCGTATAAATCATCATAACAGCCAGCCATGCAATCGAGAAAAATGTAATTCCCAGAAAAGAGAGATCCGCCATAAACAAGCTCAAGCGCAAGTTTAATGTGAGCACTTCTAACAGGCTGGTGACCATCCACAAGAGCAAACAACCCATGAAGAAAAGAAACGGTATGGCTAGTCGATTATGACGCTTGCGAAGCGCGAGTACGATCAAGCATAGGATCAAAAATACAGAAATCCCAAGCGGTATTGCCATCGCGTTAAATTGCCATTGCGGGTTCATCGGTTGCTTTATGATCCGTTATCTTTGCCCTATGACATTATTGTAAGTTGGAAGACGCGCTAAAAGCATGAAGAAATGTTGATATGGACAAAGTTTAATATTTGAATTTATAGAATGTGATCTGTAGACGCGAATTTTCTCCGTAAGATCGTGATAAACCTGACCAATTGGATAGGTAAAGCATAAAGAAACACTAGCCTAATTGCCAGCTTAATCACCCGTAATTTTTTGTCTATGCTTAATTTATCATCAAGTCATTATTTGTTTACGGAGATCATACATATGTTCAGCAACGTAGGAAAAAAGGTATCAAAACAATTATCCAGCCAATCAAAAGGCAGGCAAGAAGGTCAGGGACTGGTGGAATATGCGCTTATTCTGGTGCTTGTCGCAGTTGTTGTAATTGTTGTGCTGTTATTGCTCGGTCCGGCAGTTGGTAATGTCTTCTCTGAAATACTTGAGGTGTTCGAGGGTGTTGGTGTTGTTGCGGAGAGCGAAGACAGTGGACCCGAAGAAGGCGATTATTGTGTCGATTATAACAACGATGGTTTCGGTGGCACACCGTGGCATTACATCTGGCAATATCAATCCGGTTCATGGGTACGTGTGGCTGACCCAGGTGGTAGTATGCCAACTTGTAGTTTTTCCTCGACAGGACCAAATGGTAGTCGATAAGACGTTATCTATAACAATAAAACGAAACCATATAATCCCCGGCACAGTGTCGGGGGTTTTTGTTTTCTGGAGAATACCAGAGGGTTCAGCGGCCCGATTAATGCGATTCTCTTCCGGCTGGGGAACCTGCCACGCATATAGCTGACGATGCTACGGGCTACCCGTTTACCTGAGTCGAGGCACGTTGTATAATCCGTGTGGAGTATGACAAACGATGTGGGGTTAAGACGTGCCAATTCTGAAAGAAGGCGAGCTGGATATTATCAGCCGCAGTGCCGAACAAACACAGCGCCTCGGCGCACGGTTAGGGTCGCTTTTGAGTGCAGGTGATGTTGTCTGTTTATCGGGTGATATGGGAGCAGGTAAAACCGTTTTCACCGCTGGAATCGGCGCTGGATGGGGCGCGATTACCGCCGTCACTAGCCCTACCTATAATCTTGTCCACGAACACAGACGCGAAAAAGATAAGCTCCGGCTTTATCATCTAGACTGTTATCGTTTAAATGATGAGAATGATGCTGATTCGGTGGGTTT
>DAOTXB010000622.1:0-2709 GCA_034435575.1 Anaerolineae bacterium | reverse complement strand
CAATTTGGCAACGTCGCGGAAAACTATAGCACTAGCAAAGTCCATGCCAGTGGCGCAGACCTCACGCTTATGGTGGCACAATCTGGTTTAACGTCCTCCGCACGGGTATTGGATGCTGGATGCGGTGCAGGGCATACCGCGCTCGCCTTCGCGCCACACGTCGCGGAAGTTATCGCCTATGACCTCACGCCGGCGATGCTCGAACAGGTGGAAGCGCTTGCCGTTGCGCGTAACATTAGCAATGTTTCCACACAATTGGGTGATGTCGAGGCGCTCCCGTTCGATGATAACAGCTTTGATGCGGTGGTATCCCGTTATAGTGCCCATCATTGGGTGAATCCACAAACTGCACTGGTCGAATTTGCACGGGTGATTAAACCGAATGGTCAATTCATACTCAGCGATATTGTCGCGCCAGAAGATCATCATGCGGACACATTTTTGCAAACGCTCGAATTACTCCGCGACCCCTCCCATGTGCGCGATCATCGTGTGAGTCAATGGCACAGGATGATGGCATCTGCCGGATTCAGCACAGAAACCCTGCTGGAAGCGTCGATCACGCTGGATTTTGAGGCGTGGACGACTCGCATGGCGACACCTGATGTGTTCGTGACCGCACTCCGCCACCTGTTCAACAACGCTTCTGATGAGGTCAAAACCGCGTTCGTCCTACCACCATTCACCGATGCGGGCACGTTCGCTTTCACCATTCCCGGCGCGGTATTGCGGGGACGTTTATAGACAATATATAGCAATCATCACCTTCATTTATTGGCTGGCATGATGGTGTAATCGTACAGTGGGCAAAGCGACGACTACCCCATCACTTTAGTGATAAATCACCCGTTCCGGTGCAATTTTGTAGAGTACGCGGGTTTCTTGCTCGCGCAATGCTGGATTATTCTCGTAATAATCATCACGATTGAAATATTTCTTCGCCATCTTGCTAATGTGCTCGGTTGCGCCCTCTTCAGTGATCTCCGTCACGCGTCCGCGAATTTCCATATACCGATAGGGGTTATCAGGGTCGATGGACAACACGGTAACATCTGGACGCGCCTCCATGTTGCGGTCTTTAGCACGTCCGCGGGCACTGTTGACCAGTACATGTGTCCCGTCATAGTCGATCCAAACGGGCGTAGCTTGCGGTTTATGATCTTCCATTAAGGTAACGAGTGTTACCACAATCGGGCGTTCCAGTAAATCGCGTGCTTCTTCAGGGATTGTTGCCATTATCATCGTGTCCTTTCATGTTTAATGATAGACGACCCGTAGCGGTGTAATTTTGTAAAGTACGCGGGTTTCTTTGCCTCTACGCTGGGGCCAGCGCTCATAATAATCATCGATATTCCAGTATTTCTTCGCTAATCTGTGTACTTGTTCCAGCGCACCGACTTCGGTAATTTCCGTTACGCGACCACGAACTTCTAAATAGCGGAAGGTGTTTTCTGGATCAATGGACAATATCGTGACCTGTGGACGGGCTTTCATGTTGCGACCCTTAGCGCGTCCGTACGTGCTGTTGACCAGCAGATGCGTGCCGTCATAGTCGATCCAAACGGGCGTAGCTTGGGGTTGATTATCCTCCATCAGCGTCACCAGCGTGACAACCAGCGGGCGCTCCAGTAAATCCAATGCGTCTTCAGGGATTGTTACAGTCATATAGACTCCTTTTTAAGCGATGATATAGCGTTAACTGCCGTGTACATCCAGTGCTTCATACAAAAAAGCGTAAATATCTGACCATTCATCAATCCATTTGCTGGTGGGCTTGCCCAGCCCATGCCCTGAACGGGTATCTAAGCGGAGCATAATCGGGTTATCGCCACTGTTTGCATCTTGTAGGGCGGCGGTGAATTTTTTGGCGTGCATGGGCACCACACGATCATCCATATCCGCCGTCACCACCAGTGTCGCCGGATAGTCCACACCCGCTTTGACGTTGTGTATGGGTGAGAACTTAACCATGAACGCGAAATCGTCGGCATTGGCTTCTGCATTACCATATTCTGCCGTCCAATAACGTCCCGCCGTGAACTTATGAAAGCGGAGCATATCCGTCACCGGCACCCCACAGATGACCGCGCCGAACAGATCCGGGCGTTGGAGCATACACGCCGCCACCAGCAAACCGCCGTTACTGCGCCCGTGAATAGCCAATTTGTCACTGCGAGTATAGCCATTTTCGATCAGCCATTCGCCCGCAGAGATAAAATCGTCGAACACGTTCTGCTTATTTTCCAGCATACCAGCGCGGTGCCAGGCTTCACCATATTCTGACCCGCCACGTAGGTTCGCCACTGCCCAGATTCCGCCCGCTTCTAGCCATTGGATGATATGAGGCGCGAAGCCCGGTGTAAGCGGGATAGAATAGCCCCCATACCCATAGAGCACAGTCGGATTGTTGCCCGTTTTCTCCAACCCTTTTTTGTAGGTGAGGAACATCGACACCTGTGTGCCGTCTTTGGAGGGGTAAAAGACCTGCGTCGTCTCAAAGTCATTCGCATCAAAATCTACCGACGTTTCATAAAGTGCCTCTAGCGTGTGCGTTTCCATGTCATAGCGGTAAATGGTGGGTGGATACAGATAGGACTGAAAATTGATGAACAAATCTGTTTCTTTTTGCTTGCCGATCATGCCCATCACGGAGCCAATGGTCGGAAATGCGATCTCTTTGATAAAAGTGCCGTCCAAATCGAAAATTTT
>DAOTXB010000621.1:0-1946 GCA_034435575.1 Anaerolineae bacterium | reverse complement strand
ATCTATAATGCCAGTGGACGGCTTGGGCTTGGACCATGGTATATTCAGGTTGACCAAAATCTGGTCAGTGGAGAAGCGCTCATCCGTAACCTGTTGACCGCCCGCATCGACGCGGCGAAGCACGGGTTGAAGTTATTGTCCATCGGCTTCTTACCCGATCAAAACACCTTCGTCGCCCAATTGCCACAACTGTTGCGCGGGTTCAATATCACCACAACTATGCTCAATATCGGGGATCCCTACCGCAATCGCCCATTTTATTGGAAATCGCCTGATGGTACCACCTTGTTGGTGATCGGGCATGATACCCCGTCTGCATGGAGCGAAGACCACATCGAAAAAATGCACGCTAGCTTGCAAGCACAACGCAACATGCGTACCGACGGACCCTATCTGTGGATGATCGACCATACTGAAACAAAAGATACCGCGTCCGATACACTCAATTATTTACAACAGGTCACGAGTTTACCAACCTCTCAAATTGACATCGTTGAATATTTGAGCATTTTACGTCGTAATTTAACCGAAACCCTGCACGGTACGCTCAATGGCGAACTGTTACCGGAAACGCTCAAGCACTTGCCACCGGGGAATCTTTCAACACGTCTTTACCTTAAGCAACAACACGCCCGCATGCAGGCAAAACTCACCTATGCCGTAGAACCGTGGTTAACGTTGTCCTTAACGCATGGCGAGATTGAACAACCGGTCAATCCACAGGCACTTTTACATCATTGTTGGCGCTTACTGCTCAAGAATCAATCACAATATGCGCTCGGTGGCACAGCCAGCGACGAAGTACACGAAAATAACGAAGCAGTTTATCGTCGTATAGAGGATTCGAGCGATCATATTATCAACACGGTCTTACAGGGGTTACCGGGCACACCAACCCGCCACGATCAATCAAGCGCTAATCCAAACCCCAATGCCACAACCTATGCTGTCGTGTGGAATCCACACAATTGGTCACATACGGGTTTGGTCAACATGCGCTTACATCTGCCAGCAGGGCGCTTTCCCTTCAAATTACGTGTGCCCGGCAGTGACAAAGACCTTCCCTTTGGCTGGGAACCGGCAGAACGCCACGAACGTCATGATGGAACAATCACATTTTTAGCAACTGCACCGGCTGTCGGGTATTGCGCCTACACAATTGAACTGAGCGATCAACCCGTTAACGAACGCCACCTAACCCGTGAATCCGCCGCCACATCCATCGGCAATACCTTCGGCGACACACTTTTGGTTGAAGATGGACAATTGAACTGGAAACGTGAAGACGACACCATCAACGATCTGTTGCGGTTTATCGATTGCGGTGACGCAGGCGATACCTATCATTACGCCACGCCAGAAGAAGATTCTATCGTACAGGCTATGATGGTCAATGATGTTAAAACCGTCTCCACCCCCGTTTACGAACAACTTGTCATCAATCATCGTATGCGCGTCGCCACCGAACTCAACGATGACCTCACACGAAGCCGTGGTGTGCGGTTGATCGAATTGCAAACCACCGCGACATTTTACGATCATGTGCCCGGCGTATACTTCCACACTACCTTTGATAACACTGCCAGAGATCATCGCTTGCGCGCACACATTCGCACCAACATTGAGTCACAGCATGTGTTCTCTCAGGGTGTGTTCAACATCGATCGCTACGAAGTGGGTAAAACCTACGGGATGCAGGGCATCACAGCGGTGCATGATGGCGCATTATCGCTCGGGTTGATGTCACGTGGCTTACCGGAAGTTCACGCAGAAAACGAAGACAATGCGGTGACTTTAGGGTTAACATTAGCGCGTGCTGTGGGGTGGTTAAGTCGGGAGACGTTGCCGTCGCGTAATTTCGCGATGGGACCAATGCTTCCAGTAGAGGGGGCACAATGTCAACGTGAAATTTCGGCTGAATACGCGCTCATTAGCACACCTGCGGG
>DAOTXB010000620.1:0-2590 GCA_034435575.1 Anaerolineae bacterium | reverse complement strand
AAGGAGAACGGTATGAGAACGATTGCTATTTCAAAACGTATATTGATTTTATGCATTATCGCCATTTTTGCGCTAGTCGGTTGTACAGGTGATAGTGCGGAAGAAAGCGCTGAAGTTCAAGTGATTACGGATGCAACGCCCGTCCCAGACCCAACACCGACCACACAAGAAGTGATCGACGCGGAACAACAAGAACAGGCGGGCACGGATAGTGGCACGGCAGAAACTGAACCCACCGATATAGCTATCGCTACCGCCACAACTGAAGACACCACGACAGCAGAAGAACCCGTCGTCGAACAAGCACCCGCCTATAATGGTCCTGAATGGACAACAATTGAGCTGACCAATGCTGTTACAGGCGAAACGTTTACACTGGCAGATTTTGCAGGACAGGCGGTATTCGTGCATCCGATGGCGACATGGTGTACAAATTGCCGGATGAGCCAGACGAACATCCGTGATAATGTGATCGGTCAACTCAACCGCGATGACTATGCGTTTATCTCATTAAGTGTGGAAACCAGCTTGCCAACCAACAATCTAGCGCGGTATGCTGGTGATAATGGTTTCAACTGGACATTCGCCGTCCTCACGCCGGATGCACTGGCGGCACTGGTGCGCGCCTTCGGTCCATCTATCAGTAATCCACCAGTACAGCCACATTTCATTATTGCACCGGATGGCACCCCTTCTGGCTTGATGACCGGCAATGATAGCGCTGATGAGATCATCAACAATCTGAACGCCACACGGGGAGCATAATCATGCTGGACTTCGGACAATTTCTGGAGGGCTTTCAGTTTGGGAGCGCCTCCATCCTGACAACCGCCTGCTTGCTCCCATTGTATCCGGGATTAATTGCATTTTTGGCTGGGAATGCAGAAACACAACGGTCTAAATGGGTGACGGGCACGTTGGGTGTACTGGTGCTGGCAGGTGTGTTGACGATGATGCTGTTTATCGGATTTTTGTTGAGCCTGTTAAGCGCAAGTTTTGACGATGCATTACCGATCATGCTCCCCATCGTTTATGCAATTGTGATTGTCATGGGCATCATGATGTTTATCGGGCGTAATCCCTTCGCAAAAATGCAAACCGTGCAAGCACCGATCCTTAAAAATCCTTATGTGACCGCGTATGTCTACGGGTTGATGTTCGGTCCGATGGCGTTGCCTTGCATTGGCGCATTTTTGGTGAGCGCGTTTGCACTGGGCGCGGTGGATTCCACACTGTTTGTCAATCAGATGATTTATTTCTTCGGCTTTGGCTTAGGATTTGGCTGGCCCCTGGTGGTGTTGCCCCTGCTCTCATTGCCCTTTCAGCGACAGATCATCGGTGTGCTAACAAAGCATCATGTATTGATGGAGCGCATCGCAGGGATTTTATTAATTGCTGTCGGTATCTTCGGCGTATTAACCGAGCTTGTGCCCAAATATGCGCCAAATTCGGCGATTGAGTTCACCAACGAAACCAACTATCTGTACTGGTTTGTGGTAGTGATCATCAGCCTTGGAATCGGTTATATGACTTACCGCGCCAACGAAAACCCTGAACCACAAGCGGAACAAATCTCCAGCTAAACACGTTATAAATATAGGATTTACGCACTTGCACAATTTAATCAGACAACAGAGACCTATTGTCACATATTGACGACAAGTGATTAGCAAAAAAGCGACGATAAGCCAAGAACGAAACAATTTATTGGTGACTCACTGAAAACTGTTAACTGCGTAACTTCTACAATAATACAGGGGCAAGAAGTCAGTGCCCCTTTGTATCACCCGAACTCCGACCAAGCTCTTACGTTGAATATATACGTTTCTAACACCATGAAGATTACACTGGTTGTATAAAGCATTTGTTGAGAAATGCACCCACTTTTGTAAATTCAGGTAGAATAGGAACCAACGGAGAACGGGTGTAATCCATCCGACGATATGGGACTATGAGCATGATACGTTTTGAACGATTTACAGAACGCGCCCAGGATGCCGCCGCAAGAGCATATGAAATTCTTCAGCGGTATGGGCATAATCAGGTAGACACCGAACACATTTTGCTCGCCTTGCTGGAGCAAACAGACGGTGTGATTCCACAGATTTTGGAAAAACTAAACGTCGATGTGAGCATCATTCGCTCACGCTTAGATGAAATCTTGATGGCTAGCCCCAAAGCCGCGATCTATGGCGGTGGGACGGGTCAGGTATTCATTACCCCACGCGTAAAACGTGTGATCGACCTCGCTAATGAAGAGGCGAATCGCCTGAGCGACGAATATATCTCCACCGAGCATATGTTCCTCGCGGTGATGAGCGAACGCAACACACCCATTGCACGCATACTGGCAGAAAATGGCATCACGCGTGATCGTGTGTACGACACAATCAAGGAAGTTCGTGGGGGACAACGTGTGACTGACCCGCAAGCGGAGAGCCGGTATCGTACACTGGAAAAATATAGCCGTGACCTGACCCGTATGGCGATTGAGGGCAAACTTGACCCTGTGATCGGGCGTGATGGCGAGATTTTGCGCGTCATTCAGGTACTGAGTCGACGCACTAAAAATAATCCGGTGTTGATCGGT